>JAVBSA010000273.1:0-12032 GCA_031556915.1 Victivallis sp. | reverse complement strand
GGTTGAGGTTTTCCAGCTGCTGCGTGTCTTTCCAGCGTTTCTCCAATAAATGGGCGACCGCCTTCAGTTCTTCCCCGGCTTCACGCGAAGTCATCGGCAGCAAACGCAGGATGCCGTAGATGTAATACTCGCTCAGGTATTGTTCCTTTTTGCAATACGCCTGCAGCAGCCCGTTGAAATCCCGCTGGCCGCATTGTACCAGGAAGCTGAAATAATAGTAATTCGGTTTGACCTTTGCCAGCTCGTAGAAGTAATTCCGCATCAATTCACACAATTGCGGATTGCCGGCATCCAGCAATTCCATCAGGAGCGCTTCCTTGTCATTATTCCCGATTCCCAGGCTCATGATGTATTCAAGCCAACGGATATCGAGGGGTTCTTTCAAAGGGGCATCGAAATCGATGTCAAAAATGTTTTTGTTCAAAACATAACACCCGCTTTGGCGGTTGAAGCACAGCATCTCGAGGATCGCAAAAAGCAAGTGCTCCGTCTTCTTCCGCGGCGATGCTTTGAAAAACGGGAACTTCGATTTTTCCGTCAGATAAGGCGAAAACGTTTTCCAAACTTCGGCCGCCGGCAAACTGAGCAAGGCGGCGGCGAACGCGGCCGGCAGCCAGGGTTCGCCATGCTTTTCCAGAAGTTCCATCGCCAGCGCCGCCAACTCGGGGGTCGGGTTCATAATCAGGCTGTTGAGCAATAAATACCCCATCGCCGCTCCGCTGTAGATCTCTTTGCGGTAACCGGCAAACGGGAGTTCGATGAATTTGGGTTGGAGATCGACCTCATAGCTGAACAGGTCCATGAACTCCGGCATCGTCGCGGCCAGGCGATAGAACTCGAGCATTTTCACCGAGCTTTTACCGCAGGCCATGCGGGTCAGCTGTTCCCAGGTTTCAAATTCGGCGAAGCTGAGGTCGGTTCTGTTCTCGGCATGCAGTTTGCTCAAAAAGGCGGTCAACTGCTCCGCCAGCTGCTCCGAAACCCATTCCAGTGAAACGTTCCAGAGAAAATTGCCGCAGGATTTCGGCCTTTTCGCCAGTTCCTTGCTCCAGTACGCCTGTGATTCCGGCGTATTCATGGCCGCCAGCGCGCCCAGCGCGGCATTTTTGCAATTGCCCTTTTCGGTTTTGACCAACTCCATCAGCAACTTTGTATTGGCGGAGTCATGGCGCAGGGCGTTGATCACCGCGATGCGGGCATCCTTCTGCGCCGATTCGAGCAAGCTGATATAATATTCATTCTCAGATGGTCCGGCCAGTTTTTCAATCAATTCGATACGGCGGACCGTCTCCCGTTTCCCGGCCGGATCGAGCCCCTTCTTCAGGAGCGGCACAAAGGAGCGGTCGGCATTCTTCTCCAGCCAGCGCGAGATCATTTCGGCGGTTTCCGAGTAACTGTCGCCGAGCGCGTCGACGACCAGTTGGCGCAGCCGGTAGTCGCTGAACAGATCCGGATCGGCCTGCAGCGTTTCGGCGATGACCGAATGCCGCCCGCCGCCTTTCCCGGTCAGCGCCGTGATGATCGGCACCATGACGCTGTACGGCTTCTGGCGGTAAATCGCGCCCCGGTTCAACTCGAGCGGCGCAATTTCGCCGGGCACCCCGGTCGCGCCCTGCGTCGTCAGCACGGCATTGACCAGAGAGAGCGTATCGAGCAGCATCACGGTCCGGTTTTCCGTGCCGGCTGCAATCAGGCTCTGCGACATGCCGCAGATCTTGCCGAATACCGGTGAGGCATCGGCCAGTGTTTGAACCTGTTCGACGGCGCGTTTCAGGCGAAAATCCTCATTCATCAGTTGAACGCCCGCGATCAGCGAGGCATCCAGGCGGTCTTTCAATTCATACAAAGGAGCGATATTCATAAATTCCCCTCTCAATCAATATTGCAGGCGCAAAATGGCGTCATCTGTGATGATGCTGTAGGGCTGAAGCGATACCCGGCGGGTCGTTTCATCGTAAAAGAACGCGCCGAACAACACTTGATTCTCCAATATCCCGCTATCCGGCAGCATGGCGAGCCGTGACACGGTATCCTCTTCGCCGGAGCGGTTCGCCAGCAGGATCGTGCCTCCGGCGTGATCCTCCAGCACGGTATCGTTGCCGGTCGTGCCGATCCGGCGGAACGACACCGTCAGCGCGGCAAAATCATCTTCCAGCGGGTTCTTGATCTGGTTTTTCACGAGCTTGACCGCGGCGGCGATGTCGGCGTTGGCTTTTTGCCGCAGTTGCGCCAGGTGCTCCGGGCTCAACGGTACAAAGGCGGCCCGGTCCCAGCGCGCCCGGCGGTTGAGCCCGCCCGGATACCAGGTCAGGGCCGGAACTACCGCCAGTTCGAAAACGGTGTCTTCCTGTTTCACATATTTCAAGGCCTTGACGGGACGGTAGTTCACCGCCGCGAAGATCTCGCCGCTGTCGATATCGGCCCAATAACCGAGGTCGACGTACTCCTCGCGCCCGGCGTCATAATATACCTGGAACGACAGCTGGGCACGACGCGCGTTGTCTTTGCATAAACCGAGCTGCCGCAAGCGCTCCAGCTGCCAGATGCCGCCCAGCTCCTCGTACAGCGTGCTGTCGTCATCCTCCAAATCTTCGTTTTCCAGCTTTGCCGCCAGGTAAGCGCGCGCTTTTTTGAGGAGTGCGTTGAGGTGGACCAGTGTTCCGGCCGCTTCGCGGCAGTGGAGGAAGTCGCCGTCGTTCTGGAGTTCCTCGATTTCAAGCGTAATCCGGCGGACCAGCAGCTGCACGCCGGGCAGATAGTAGTCGCCGAGCTGTTTGGCCAGGTCGCGATACGCCTTGGCGGAGTTGCCGCCCATGGAACCGAGGCCGGAATCGGCCAGCTCGATCATCATTTTTTCCGCCAGGTCGAGCCCTTCCAACTGCTTTTTCAACTTTTTGGTCCGGGCGCCCTTGTTGGTTTTCGGCGGGCCTTCCGTTTTTTCAACGGCTTCCTTTTTTTCTGTGCGTGCTTCTTTGCGGGCGCGTTTTTCGAGAATATCCGCCGGAATCTCGCAAAGATCGAACTTCTTGCCGCCCGATATTTCATAAAGCAGCGCCAGGCCGTGCTTGCACGGGTATTGGCGGCTCGGGCACGAACAACGCAATACCGCCGCATCGGGGTCGTTGAAGTCTGCCGAAGTCACATAGTTGCTCTTGCCGCTGCCGGAGCACTCGCCCAGGTAAAAGGTGCCGTCATCCGAACAAAAACGCCCGACGAAACCACCTTTCTGTGAAATCTGACGGGCATTGGCCAGGGCTGCGGGGTTCGGTGAGAGGGAAGCGATAAACTGTTCCGTAATCTGTTTCATTTCCATTCCTGTTCCTGAATCCGTGAAGAAAAACAACTTCGCTCTTGAAGAATACATCCTGATATCTGTTTCTTCAAGTGGATTCCCCTTAATTCGAGGCGAGAGGTCGAAGAATTCCGTTTTCGACGGTTGCTTCGTGGACTGCGATAAAGCTTTCGTCGCCGTCGAGCACGGTTCCGATCAGGAAATATCTGCCGTGGAAACGCAGCAGCTGGGGTGCGTAGAAATATTTATGCCCGTGATCGATTTCGATCTTCAGAGGCCGCCGGTAGGGGCCGGCGAGTTTATCCGCCGTCATTGCGAAGCCGCCGCCGCCCGGAGGCTTCCGCGCGGGGTCGATTAGCTCGGGGTGGGTACAGAACAACAGGAGATAGCTGCCGTCGACGCGGTAGATTTGCGGGCACTCCAATTCCTCGCAGAAGGGCTCGGTGTCGAGCGGCGCATGCGCTTCCCAGGCGAGGAGATCGCCGCTTGTCAGGTGCGCCACGGCGCCGCGCGTTTTGACGCCGCCCGTTTTGCTCCGCGCGCAGAGGAACATGTGAAAAACTCCGTCCTCTTCCAGGAGGAACGGGTCGCGCCAGTGAAGGAAGTCGCGGCTGCCGGTGATTTCAGTCTCATAGAACCGTCCGTCCGGGCGGATGACCGGGGAGAGCTTTTCCCAGTGGAACAGGTCGTCCGACACCGCCATCCCGGCTGCGCCGCAGCGGATTGGATCCTGCCGCCCGTGCCCCGTGTAGGCCATGTAATAGCGCCCGCCGTGTTTCAGGATGGAACCGGTGGCGAGCTTGAGGTCGTCGAAGGAGCCGGGCGCTCCGGGGGCGAGGGCGATTCCGTGGAATTCCCAGTGTTCGAGGTCCCGGCTGGTCAGGTGACCGATGCTCCAGTGCTTTTCTGGATCGCTCCGGGGCGCGAGGAGGCAGTAGAGGTGCACCGTGCCTTCTTCCAGGAAGGGCCAGACATCGCCGATGAAAAATCCTTCGAGGGAAAACATCTCTTACATCCGGTCGTGGAAGGTGCGGTTGACCACGTCAAACTGCTGTTCGCGGGTGAGCTTGATGAAGTTCACCGCGTAACCGGAAACCCGGACCGTGAGCTGCGGATACCGTTCCGGGTGTTCCATCGCGTCGAGCAGCGTTTCGCGCTGCAGCACATTCACATTGAGGTGATGGCCGCTTTCGAGGAAGAAGCCGTCGAGCAGCGCGATCAGATTCCGCTTCTTCTCTTCATCGTTCCTGCCGAGGGAGTCGGGGACGATCGAGAAGGTGTAGCTGATTCCGTCCTCCGCATAATCGTAAGGAATTTTGGAGACCGATTTGAGCGAGGCCGCCGCTCCGTTCACGTCGCGCCCGTGCATCGGGTTCGCGCCCGGCGCAAAGGGTTCGCCCGCCTTGCGCCCGTCCGGCGTCGCCGGGGTCATCTTGCCGTACATCACGTTTGAGGTGATGGTCAGGATCGACATGGTGGGCTTGGAGTTCCGGTAGGCGTAGTGGCGGGCGAGCTTCTGTTCGAAGGATTTCACCACCTCCACGGCAAGCGAGTCCACCCGGTCGTCGTTGTTGCCGTATTTGGGGAAATCGCCCTCCGTCTCGAAATCGCAGATCAGCCCCGCCTCGTTGAGAATGGGTTTCACTTTGGCGTATTTGATGGCCGACAAACTGTCGGCCAGGACCGAAAGCCCGGCGATTCCGCCCGCCATGGTGCGGAGGACGTTTTCGTCGTGCAGCGCCATCTCGATCCTCTCATAGCAATATTTGTCGTGCATGTAATGGATCACGTTCAAGGTATCGATATACAATTTGGCGAGCCAGTCGGTCACGGCTTCAAAGTTCTCCATCACCTCGTCGTAGTTGAGGGAACCGCCGCGGCCGAGGAAACGGAGCACCGGGCCGATCTGTCTGTTGTCGCGCATCGCGTCCTTGCCGCCGTTCACCGCGTAGAGCAGCGCCTTGGCCAGGTTGCAGCGGGCGCCGAAAAACTGCATCTGCTTGCCGATCCGCATGGCGGAGACGCAGCAGGCGATGCCGTAGTCGTCGCCGAACTTGACGTGCATCAGGTCGTCGTTCTCATATTGGATGGAGCTGGTGCGGGCCGAGATTTCGGCGCAGTAAAGCTTGAATTGCTCCGGCAGGTTCACGCTCCAGAGCACGGTCATGTTGGGCTCCGGCGCGGGGCCGAGGTTGACCAGCGTGTGGAGGAAGCGGTAGGTCATTTTGGTGACCAGGTGCCGCCCGTCGAGCGACATGCCGGCCAATGCTTCCGTCACCCAGGTGGGGTCGCCCGAAAAGAGTTCGTCATAAGAGGGAGTCCGCAGGAAACGGACGATCCGGAGCTTCATGATGAAGTGGTCGACAAACTCCTGAATCTCCTCTTCGGTAAAACGGCCCGCCTCGAGGTCCTTCTCGGCATAGCAGTCGAGGAAGGTCGAAATTCTGCCGATGGACATCGCCGCGCCGTTCTGTTCCTTGACCGCCGCGAGATAGCCGAAATAGAGCCACTGGATCGCCTCTTTGACGTTCCCGGCCGGGCGGGAGATGTCGAAACCGTAAGAAGCGGCCATCTCTTTCAATTCCTTGAGCGCCTTGATCTGTTCGGCCGTCTCTTCGCGGAGCTGGATAAGATCGATGGACATCACGTCGCCGACCATGTGCTGTTTCGCCAGCTTCTTTTGTCCGATCAGGAAATCGACGCCGTAAAGCGCCACGCGGCGGTAGTCGCCGATGATGCGGCCGCGGCCGTAGGAATCGGGGAGCCCGGTCATCAGGCCGGCGCTTCTGACCTCTTTCATCTCATCGGTATAGACGTCGAAGACGCCGTCGTTGTGGGTCTTGCGGTAGCGGAAGACATGCTCGACCGCCGGATCCATATGCCGCCCGTAGGCTTCGAGTTCGGTATAGACCAATCGGATTCCGCCGAAGGGCATGATGGCGCGTTTGAGCGGGGCGTCGGTTTGAAGGCCCACGATCTGTTCGAGTTCCCGGTCGATGTAGCCGGGGGCGTGCGAGATGATGGTGGAGATGTTTTTCTCATCGATATCGTAAACGCCGCCGCGTTTCCGTTCCTCGGCGGCCAGGGCGAGAAGTTCCTGCCAGAGCTTTACGGTTCGTTCGGTCGGCGGCGCGAGAAATTCCGGGCCGCCGTTGTAAGGAGTGTAATTCTGCTGGATGAAATTCCGGATATTGACTTTCGTCTGCCACTCGCCGCTGTTGAAATCCATGGATGTGCCTTATTAAGAATGATTCTTAAAGAATATAGCACAATTTTCAAATTTTGCAATGCTTTCCGCTGATGAGAAACCGGTGAAAACGGCACTCGAAACGGTAGATGACAAAGTAGCAGAGCGGCATGACGAGAAGCGCCGCGGCGATGGGAGTTGCGAGAATGGCGGCAGCTCCCCAGATGGCGGCGACGTCGGTCAGGGCGTGAACGCAAATTGCGTTGAACGCCACCCCAGTCACGACCGGGAGATAGCGCCACAGCGGCTGCAATCCCTTGCGGGCGAAACAGGTGAGCAGCAGCGCCATTCCGCAGGCGGACAGGGCCGAGAGCGTCAGCAGCATGACGCCGAAGGGGGTGCGGGCGAGCAAGTAAGGCGGCAGCAGCAGGAACAGCGCGGCGAAGAGAAAAGGGATGAAATTGATCTTTTTCATGGTTCAGTTCTCCTTGTTGAGGTTGCGGGCGAGAAGAAGGTTTTCTTCGGCGGTCAGCAGGCCGTTCCGGGCAAGTTCCGCGTACAGCTGTTTCATTCCGGCGACCCACTGGCGTTCGACCTGGCGGTTGACGGCGTGTTCGGGCAGTTTCACCGTGTAGTGTTCCCGGACGCCGTCGGCGATGAGGGTTACTTCCAGCTTGCCGGGGGTGTTGTAGCGCCCGTAGACCGGCAGGAGCGCTCCGGGCGCGAGTTCGCCGCAGCTGTCGTTGAGGAGCTTGTAGACGTTCACTCCGTCGAGGCTGACTTTGACGTTCCGCAATTCCCTGTTCCCCGGATTGGCCAGGACGACGACGAAGGTTCCTTCCCTGGCTCCTTCCGGCCGGTGCGCGGTCAGGAGCGGTTCGGCGGCAGTTGCGGTGAAAGCGATGGTTCCGATTACGATGGCTGCGAAAAACTTTTTCATGATTTTTTTCCTTTCGGGTGTTGCTGGGTTTCATAATAGCAGAGACCGTGCCAACTTTGTTTTGAGCGGAAAAACCTCCCATTGAAAACATGACATGACATTTTATGTTTTAATGCTTGACATTTTATGTGTATGTGATATGGTATCTGCCATGGAACTATTTACAAAACAGGAAGCGCCGCTTCTGCTGGCGCTGGGCAAGCTCAATTATACCAACCCCTTTGCGCCCGAGCGGCTGGAGCTCGAGGAGATTATCCTCGGGCGGCCCACCGCGCCCGAACGCCGGGTCTGGAACATGCACGACGGCGTGCGCGGGACCCGCGAGGACGTACAACAGCTGGCGGGATTGGCCGAACACTGGGCGTGCGAACTCCGTAAACGGGCGGGAATGCCCGGCGTCAAATTCGACGCCGGGATGCGCGAAGCGGCCGAAGAGGTCGCCATCTACCACCTCTTCGAGAAGTACCGCCAGCCGATGACCTCGCAGGTATTGGAGAAACCGGGAGAGCGGTTTTTCGCCTGTTACGACGATTTCGTCAGGGATTTTCATTACTTCCTCAATGTGCCGGGGCGCAAGTCGGCTCCGATCTATACGCCGGAACGCACGTTCGCGGTCTATTTTCAGATTCACCGGGCGTTTCACTTCATCTTCGATTTCCTGATCGGCGGAACGCTGGAGGCGGGGCAGCTCCGCGCCGGTGTGTGGCAGTCGATCTTCACGGTCGACATCCACCGCTATCACCGCGCCCTTTATGACCGGATGCGGGAGATCAATACGCTCGTCACCGGCGAATCCGGCACCGGCAAGGAGGTGCTCGCCCGCGCCGTCGCGTTGTCGCAGTATATCCCCTTCGACCCGAAGAGCCGGAGTTTCGCCATCGCGTTCCCCGAGTGCTTCATGCCGGTGCACCTCTCCGCCCTGCCGCAGACGCTGTTGGAATCGGCGCTCTTCGGCCACAGCAAGGGAGCCTACACCGGGGCGCTCGCCGACCGCGAGGGGTATCTCGAGGCGTGCCACCCTTGCGGCGCGGTGATGCTCGATGAAATCGGTGAAATCAGCCCCGAGACCCAGGTCAAACTTCTGCGCGTGCTGCAGAACCGCCGCTTTCAGCGCCTCGGCGACAACGTCGAGCGGGAGTTCGCGGGCAAAGTGATCGCCGCCACCAACCGG
The DNA here is from genome assembly GCA_031556915.1 of Victivallis sp. Taxonomy (GTDB): domain Bacteria; phylum Verrucomicrobiota; class Lentisphaeria; order Victivallales; family Victivallaceae; genus Victivallis. The sequence continues at coordinate 3,442 of JAVBSA010000273.1, read as the reverse complement.
GATCTCGCCGGGGCCTGTGCCGCGGGGGAGTTTCGTTACGATCTCTATTACCGGCTTTGCAGCGACGTCCTGACCACGGTTCCCCTGCGCGAACTCATCGGCGGGAGCCTTCGCGAACTGGAACGCTTTGTGGAAGTTACGGCGGGCAGGCTGGTTGGCGAAGAAGAGGCGAGACGTTTCCACCCGGAGGCGATGGAGTGGATCAAAAACAATCTCGGGCCCTCCTATTCCTGGCCCGGCAATGTCCGCGAACTCGAGCAATGCGTCCGCAATATCCTCATCCGGGGCAGCTACACCCCCACGGCCGCCGGGGGAGGGGAGGGGCTTTTCGATCAATTCGATTGTACGGCCAATGAATTCCTGGCCCGTTACGTTCAAAGCGTCCGCCGCCGTTCCGGCAGCGTCAGCGCCGCGGCGAAGATCCTCGATCTCGACCGCCGGACGGTCGACCGCTATCTCCGCGAGGAAGAATGATGGATCTGCCGGTACGTCAGATTCTGCCGGAACTTTTTGACGTGCTCAAACATCATTCGGGCGCGGTGCTGGCCGCCGCTCCGGGCGCGGGCAAAACCACGCTGGTTCCGCCCGCCTTGCTCGACCATATGGCGGAACGGATCATTCTTCTCGAGCCCCGCCGGGTCGCGGTCCGCGCCGCCGCCCGGAGGATCGCGCAATATACGCCGGAACGGGTGGGCTATATCGTGCGCGGCGAAAACCGTTCCGCTCCCAACGACCGGATCACGGTCATGACGGAAGGGGTGCTGCTGCGGCTGCTTCGCGACGACCCGGACCTGCCCGGCGTCGGGTTGATTATTTTCGACGAATTCCATGAACGCAGCCTCGACGCGGATCTCGCGCTGGCGCTCTCGCTCGATGCGCGGAAGGTGTTCCGCCCGGATTTGAAGCTTCTCATCATGTCCGCCACTTTGGAGACGGAGAAGGCGAGTGCATTGCTGGGCGGCGTACCCGTGATCGACGCTCCGGGGAGAGTGTTCCCGGTCGACGTCCGTTACGGCGAAAGCGTCGACCGCTTCCGCCCCGCACCCGGAATCGCCCGCGCCATCGGCCGGATTTTCGGAGAAAGCGAAGGGGACGTGCTGGTTTTCCTGCCCGGAATGCGGGAGATCGATGAGTGCGCCGAACTGCTGTCGCTGCCGGATGCCCTCGTTCTCAAGCTTCACGGTTCGCTCAGTCCCGCGGAACAGGACGGCTGCCTTCTGCCCGCCCCCCCGGGGAAGCGAAAAATCATTTTAAGCACCAATGTCGCCGAAAGCAGCATCACCATCGACGGCGTTGCCGCGGTGGTGGATTCCGGCCTGGAGCGGCGATTGCGTTTCGATCCCGCCGCCGGAATCTCTTTTCTGGAGACGCAGACCATTTCGCTCGCCTCCGCCGCGCAGCGCAGCGGCCGCGCCGGCCGGACGCGCCCCGGCGTCGCCCTCCGGCTCTGGAACAGGCTCGATGAACGCGGCAGGCCGGAGCGGACGATGCCCGAAATTCTCGAAGCCGATCTCGCCGGATTCGCGTTGGAGACCGCCGCCTGGGGCACTGCGGCGGAGGAACTGTCGTGGATCGATCCGCCCCCCGCCCCCCGTCTCGCCGCCGCCCGGACGCTTCTTCTGGAACTCGGCGCGCTCGATGAAAAGGGGGGACTTGCGCCGCGCGGCAAAGAGTTGTCGCAGCTGCCGGTGCATCCGAGATTGGGCGCAATGTTGCTCGAGGCGAAAAAGCACCGGTTGCTGCCGCTCGGCTGCGAAATCGCGGCGATCCTGGAAGAACGCGACGCTTTCCGCGCCTTCGGGAACGCCGATTTGCGGGAACGCATTCTGCGGATGCGTTCCCGCCCCAACGAATTCCGCAACCAGTTGGTGATTAAAAAGCAGCTGCTTGATCTTCTGCGTGTGCGCGATGAACAGTGCGATGTGGAGAAGGCCGGATTTTTGGCCGCCTGTGCCTTCCCGGACTGGATCGGGCGGGCGCGCAAGGTTCACGGAACCGAATACATTTTAAGCGGCGGGGCAGGGGGGCGGCTCGCTGACGGCGACGACCTGTGCAAACACGAATTTCTCGCCGTCGCCCGGCTGGACGGAAGCGCGGGGCCTTCATCGATGATCCGCCTCGCCGCGCCGGTGGAATTGGACGAACTCGGCGACCGCGCCCGCGAAACGGTCAAGGTGGAGTTCGACCCCGAAAAGGAGCGGGTCTACGCCCGGCGCGAAAAGCGGTTCGGGGCGATCCTGTTGAGCTCGACTCCGCTGGAAAACCCGCCCGATGAACTGATTGCGCAAGCGTTGCTGGAAGCTGCGTTCGCGCGGAATTTCGAGATTCCGTCGCCGCTTTACCGGCGGGTCGCCTATGCGCACGAAAAGGAGCCGGAGCGTTATCCCGATTGGACGAATCAATTCGCCCCCCCGCTCGGGAAGGTGCGCACGTTCGCCGACCTGAAGAAGCTCGACTGGACGACGATCCTCAAAGGAATGCTGAGCTTTGAGACGCTCCGGCAGCTCGAAGCTGATTACCCCGAGGCATTTGTCACCCCCGCCGGTGCGCGGCACCGGATCGATTACACGGGGGATGTGCCGGCGCTGGCGGCGAAGGTACAGGAGTTTTACGGAGTAAAGATTCACCCCACCGTCGGCCGGCGGAAGATTCCGTTGAAGATCGAACTCCTGTCGCCCGCGCTGCGCCCGGTGCAGACCACCTCGGACCTGCCCGGATTCTGGCGGGGCAACTGGCCGCTGCTGCAGAAGGAGATGCGTGCCCGTTACCCGAAACACCTCTGGCCGGACAATCCGGCCGAAAGTGCGCCGATGCTCCGCAGCATCAAGACTTGAGATAGCCCACAATCCTTGCCGCCAGCCGGTGGAGCCTGGGCGGGAAGATATAGCGCTCGAAGAAGGTCGGATCCACCCGGATCGCTTTCACCGGGCAGAATTCATGGCAGCAATAGCATTTGATGCAGCTCGCCGGATCGGCCACGAAGCTTTTCGCCGGATCGATCGCCGGGGGCTTGACCGGGCAGCCGTCGCGGCAGCGCATGCATTTGATGCATTGCGTTTTCTCAATCCGGGGGAACGCCTTCCAGTGACGTTGCAGGAATTCCAGCACTTTCCGGGGCAGGGGCAAAATGCGGAGCGGGTTGTTCAACTGCCTGATCTGCTTGAAGTCGCGGACGATCAATTCTTCCAGGTCATCGCCCGCAAGCTCGATCTTCTCCCAGCCGGTACTTCCGAAATTTCGCTCCTTCGCCGCCGTGAGAAGCGGCACTTTGGCCAGGTCGAGATTCATCGCTCGAGCCATAACCATGTCGAGCGCAACTGTTTCCGTTGAGGCCGCCAGGAAGCCCATCCGGCGCGGCGTTCCGCCGGAGGGCCCTTCGCCCTCCATCGCGACAACGGCGTCGAGGATGTTCAGCACCGGCGGCACGCAAACGGCGATGTCG
>JAVBSA010000589.1:0-10452 GCA_031556915.1 Victivallis sp. | reverse complement strand
TCCCTCGTTTCTTGCTTAATATACACGTTTTTACAAAAAAACACCATAGGGTGTTGCTTTTTCTTGGCGAAATCACAGATGACGGGTTATATTCCATATATTTAACATATTTTACCATACGTTACGACAGCGCGAAAGGGCACTTTTATGCAGGAACAGTTCCGGTTCAATCGAATTTTGCTCAAATTGAGCGGCGAAGCACTCAAAGGCGACCAGGAGCACGGCTTCAACTCCGACGCGATCCGCGTCATCGTCGAGCGGATCCGCAAAGTGATGGATCAGGGCGTCGAAGTGGCGCTCGTGGTCGGCGCGGGCAACCTCTGGCGCGGCGTCATGGGCCGCTCCGGCGGAATGGACCGGGTCAACGCCGATTACATGGGTATGCTGGCGACCGTGATGAATGCGCTCTGTTTGCGCGACTTCTTCCGCGCGGCGGGCGTTCCCGCCATCGTGCAGAGCTCGATCGGCATGGAGCCGATCGCCCCGCGTTACGACCGCGACGAGGCGGTCAAGGCGCTCGAAGCCGGCAATGTGGTCATCTTCGCCGGCGGAACCGGCAGCCCCTTCTTCACCACCGATACCACCAGCGCCTTGCGGGCGCTCGAAACCGATTGCGACGCGGTCCTGAAGGCGACCAAGGTCGACGGCATTTACACCGCCGACCCCATGAAGGACCCCTCCGCCGAACGGTTCGCCGAAATCAGCTTCGACGAAGCGCTTGCGCGCCAGCTGAAAGTCATGGATTCGACCGCGTTCTCCATGTGCCGCGACAACGATTTGCCCATCATCGTTTTCAACTTCGCCGATCCGCAGAGCCTGGAACGGGTGCTCTCCGGCGACACCGAAGCGGGAACCATTGTCAGCTGAGGAGACCCTTCATGACTGAAATTCACCCGACCGCGGTCATCGCCCCCGGGGCGAAACTGGGAACCGGCGTCCGCGTCGGCCCCTACTCGGTGATCGAAGACGATTGCGTCATCGGCGACGACTGTTGGATCGACAGTCACGTCAAGATCGCCCGCTACACCACGCTCGGCCCCCGCTGCCGGGTCTATCTCGGCGCGCTGGTCGGCGAAGAGCCGCAGGATCACCGCTTCCAGCCCGGAACCGTGGCGTATACGTGTGTGGGCAGCGATACCGTGATCCGGGAATATGTGACCATTCACCGCTCGCCCTTTCCCGGCCGCTACACGCGGATCGGGAGCGGCACGCTCTTAATGTCCTTCGTCCACGTCGGGCACGACGCCGAAATCGGCGACCGGGTGACGGTGGCGAACCAGACCGCCATTTCGGGTCATGTGATCATCGAAGACATGGCGGTGCTTTCGGGCTATATTTTAATTCACCAGTTCTGCCGGATCGGCAAGCTGGCGATGGTGGGGGCGCGGACCATCGTCCGGCAGGACATCCCCCCCTTCTGCATGCTGGCGGAAAACGAGTGCGTCTGCGGGCCCAACGTGATCGGTATGCGCCGGGCGGGATACGACAGCTCGCTGCGGGCGGCGCTTCGCCGGGCGATCAAAAACTATTTTTTCCGGAAGCTCAACGCGAGCAACGCGTTGGCGGAAATCGAAAAAGAGGCGCCTCTTCCGCCGGAGGTGGCGCATTTTGTACAATTCATCCGCGCGACGGAGCGGGGCATCATGCCCGGCGACCCGGCGCTTGCCGCGCTCAATAAGGGAGTCGAAAAATGCTGAAATACCATTTTCGAGTCTTCTCGGCGCTTTTCGCCAAAGCCGTTCGTCACGTATTTCAATACGCTTCTCGCGGCTTCGACGAAAATCGCTCGACAAGCCTTCGAAAATCGGTACTTCAGAATTTTCCAACTCCCTAAAAATCAGGAATCCGAATCATGAGACCGTTGTTGCCGCTCCTTTTTCTGCTTGTTCTCTTCGGCGGATGCGCTCCCTTTACGCCGCTGCCGCACCCGATTGTGGAGGAATCCTATGCTCCCGTCAAGGTCGGCGTGCTCCTGCCGCTCACCGGCGCGGACGGCGATTTCGGCCGCCGGGTTCTCAAAGGTGTGAACCTCGCCTATCTGGAACTCAACGGCAGCCGCGGAATTTCCGGGCGCAAAGTGGAGCTTCTGGTGCGCGACACCAAGAGCGATCCGCTCGAAGCGCGCCGCCAGGTCGACGAGCTTTTCAATGCCGGAATCATCGGATTGGTGGGCCCCTACAGCACCCGCGAGGCGATGGCGGTCAAACCGGTGTGCGAAGCGAAGCTCATTCCCACCGTCATGCCGATGGTTACGGCCGACGAAGCCACCGAAGGCAGCCGGATGATTTTCCGGAACAGTTTCACCGACAAGCAGCAGGGGATGGCGCTGGCCTGTTACGCCTGGTTCTGGCGGAAACTGCTGCGGATCGGCATTCTGGTCGACAACGGCGAGCTGGGTGAATATTCCCGGAACGTGGCGCGGGCGGCCTCCGACGCCTTCGAAGAGCTGGGCGGCGAAGTGGTCGCCTCCGCCGCTTACGACGGGAATCAGGACGCGTTTCTTGCGACATTGCGCGAAATGCTCCGGAACGGCCCCCAGGCGATTCTGATTCCGGCGGAGCCCGCGGCCGCGGGGAAACTGGTCAAATTCATTCGCGAACAGGGGTTCAACGGGCTTCTGCTCGGGCCCGACAGCTGGGATGAACCGGTCTTTCTCAAGGAGTGCGGATCGCAACCGGGCCTTTGCGCCTTCATCGGTTTTTACGCCGACGAATTCGACTTGCCCGAACAGGAGCGCTTCCGCGAAGTGTTCCGCAAGGAGTATTTCGTCTACCCCACCGCCTGCGAAGCGCAGGGGTATGACGCTTTGAAATTCCTCGCGGTCGGCCTCGGCAAAGTCAAGAGCGTGGAGGATTTCAACCGCAATATGTGCTCCATCCGCCGGACGCCCGGCGCGGCGGCGATCTACACTATGCTCCCCGGCGGTGAAATCGACCGGACGATGTTCCTCAAAACCGTCCGCCCCCCCGCTTATCCGGGCGGCCCGACCGAGGCGCGGATGAGCGCCGCGTTCGACATCACCAAGCTGCAGCAGCTTTTCGAAGATAATTGAGGAATTTATTTCTATGGAATTCACCCGCTCGTTGACGGCGCAATCCGTCGCGCTGGCCATGATCGAAGCAGGCAAACCCCATTTGACAAAAGCGCTGGTCGCCGCGCCGGAACTGGCCGAAGCGGAGAAAGAGCTGTTTGTCAAAATGCTCGGCCGCTTGGCCGAACGGATGCGCACCGGAGAAAGCACGCTGAGCGCCGACGAAATCTCTTCGCTGTTCACCTTTACGGGAGCGCGGGCGGGGGAGGCGGTCACCAATTATTTCAACGGCGGAACCAACGAGTTCGACCTGATGGGGATGTTCGATGGCAAGATTCCGATCTCGGCCGACGAACGGATGATCGGTTTTTTCAAGAAATCGCGCCTGGCCTCGGATTGCGCCCAGGCGTATCTCGACTGGCACGCGTCGAATCCGGCGCGCGGAATCGACCCGGTGCTGCCGCTGTTCGAGGCGCTCAAGTGGTGCTTCCGGCTCAGTTGCACCGCGGCGGTCGAGCATTTGGAGTCCCGGCGTGGATGAAGCGCGCCAAACCCGGATTCTGATCCTCGGGGGGGCATTGCTGGCGCTGCTGGTCATGGCGACTTTGTTGCCGGCGAATCCGGTCTGGGTTACCGATAACGGCAACAAATATATGATCTTGCGCAGCCTGGCCGAACAGGGTACGCCCGCGCTGGCGAACCCGGCGGCGGCGATCGACCCGGCGGGGCGTTATTTTCCCGACGGGGGATTTCATTTTCAGGGGTCCGGCGACCGGTTCCTTTCGGTATATCCCGAATTCTTCTCGCTGCTGGCGTTGCCGGGCTATCTTGCGTTCGGCAACGCGGGGTTGTGGATTCTCCCCATCGGGGGGACGCTGGCAACGCTGGCGCTTTTTCTGGCGATGCTTTCCCGGCTCGGGCTTTCTCCGCGAATCGAACTTCAGGCGGCCGGGCTGCTTCTCTGCGGTTCGCCGCTCCTTTTTTATTCGGGGACGTTCTGGGAGATGACGTTATCGTGCGCGTTCGCCATGGCGGCGCTGCTGGCGGGATATCGCAAACGCTTTTTCGTTGCCGGGTTCATGCTGGGGGCGGGGTGTGTTCTGCGGGAGGAATTTTATCTTCTCGGTCTCATAGCCGGCGTCGCCGGTCTCTGTTTCCAGCGGAAAAACCTCCGGCCTTATCTTCTGCTCGGCGCGGGGTTCCTGATTCCGGTCGTGCCGCTCTGGATTTACAATTTTCTCGCTTACGACCATATTTTCGGGTTGCACGGTTCGCTCTATTACACCCACAACCGCGAGGCGGTTCCGACTCTCATCGAACGGGTTGCGGGGGTGTTTGAAGGCTATTGGATCTATCTGTTCAAGTTCAATTCCGCCGGGAATCCGGTTCCGGGGTGGCTTGACTGGCTGTTGGCGCTGCCCTTCGGGCTGCTGGCGATTGCGGGCTGGGGCCGCAACGTCAAATTCAAGGTGACCGCAGCGGCGCTCGCATTGGCGGCTTCGGCCTGCCAGCTTCTGCGGCTCTGGGACAATCCGGATTGGGCGATGACTTCGGGGTTGATGGTGGGGCTTTTCCCCTCTCTGCCTCTTCTGGCGGGCTTTCTGCTCGGCTGGCGCGGATTGCTCACCCGGGGAAAACTGCCGGTGCGGGTGGCGGCGCTGGGGTGCATCCTATCTATTTTGATTCTTCCCCCGCTGCTGACCCGGACGGATATCGGAATCATCTGGGGGGCGCGTCACTTCCTCTTCATCTGGCCGCTTTTGTTCCTGCTTTCGATGGTCGGATTTGCCCGGAACGGATTTTTTGCGAAAAAGCGGAGGCTTTTCCCGGTGCTGTTCGCGGGGCTTTCGATTCTGCTTCAGCTGATGGGGGTGAGGGCGCTTTTCGGCACGGCCGAGAATGCGGCGGCGATCCGGATGGCGGTACAGGAATCGCCGGTTGAAGTGGTGGTTTCCGATGTGTTCTTTTTGCCGGAGATGACGCCGGAGCTGTTTTTCGAAAAACGGTGGCTCTACGTCAAAGACGACGCGGCGCTCCGCGATCTGCCTCAGCTGTTGAATGAGGCGGGCGTGAGGGTGTTTACGTTCCGTCTTTCGCGCCGTTTCCGCTCGATAAGCGACTGGGGGCTGGCGGCGTTCCTGGATGCGTGCCCGCTCCAAAGCCAGCCGCGGCCGGTCGCGGGAAATGGATTTTTACAGCTCTTTCAAGCGCAATGCCGTTTGAAATGAATCCTTTATACTGTTATATTGTAAAAGAGTAATACGGAGACATCGAATGGATCGTTTATATACCATCAAGCTGGATAACGGCAGCACCCTGGAAGTCAAGGGGACCGGAGAGCTTGAAATCGAGCTGCATGACAGCTGTGTGTTCCGCCGCGAATTTTACACCGATCTCGGCGAAGTGATACGGATTCACGCGGAAGCGCCCGAATCGACCAATTGGGGCGAACTGCCGACCATTCTCAATGTGGCGGATACGAAAGAGCTTGCCGCGGCCAACGACAACTATATGCGTTCGCGCAACGCGATGAAGAGCGCGCGGCAGCTGGTCGAGAGCCTGGGGTTGGAGATGAAATTGTTGAACGCCCATTATTCGCTCGACAACAAGCTGGTCACGATCCAGTTCAGCGCGGAGGGACGGGTGGATTTCCGCGAGCTGGTCAAGGAGCTTTCGCGTGCGCTCTGCACCCGCATCGAGCTGCGCCAGATCGGGGTCCGCGACGAAACCGGCATTTACGGCGGAATCGCGGTTTGCGGCCAGAAACTCTGCTGCTGCCGTTTCCTCAAGGAATTCAATTCGATCAACGTCAGGATGGCGAAGGAGCAGGATCTTTCGCTGACGCCGGCCACCATTTCCGGCGCCTGCGGGCGTTTGAAGTGCTGTCTCAAATTCGAACACGAGGGTTATCTCGAGCTTGAAAAGGGCATGCCCAAACGGGGCAACTGGTGTGAGACTCCGCAGGGGCGCGGCCGCATCGTCGACCGGAATCTGCTGACCCGCAAGGTCACCGTGCAATTGGAAACGGGCAGCACGGCCCAGTGGCATTGCGATGAAGTCAAGCCGGCTGCGCACGAACACCGGCCGCGGCCGGAGAACGGCGAAAAGCGCGAGCGCCGCGACAACAACGGCGAACAGCGTGAGCGCCGTGAGGGGAACGGCGAGCAGCGCGACCGCCGCCGCGACCGGAAGTGCGACAAGCATCCGGATAACGGAAAGAAGTAATTCCCTTGGATCTGACTCGTTACATCGAACTGGATGCGTCGGGCTTTTTGCCGGGCGCGGGGGAGAGTGCCGGGGATTTCGAGGAGCGGCTTGCCGGAATCGAGGCGGCGCACCGCAAGTTCGAGGAGGAGCTTTCCACCGGCGAAGAGGTGACTGTTTTTGAAGACATCAGGGTGAAGAATTCCGAGCGGATTCCGCGTGAGATCATCGATGAGGCGGGGGAGGTGACGGAGTCGCTCTATGCGTTCCGCACAGCGCATGTGCCGGGCTTTTTTCTTTCGAAGGATGTGGGGATGCTCTGGGGGGGGTGTATGATCAGCGACACGGAGCTGCCGCTTTCGTTCTTCCTGATCCGCGGGGCTTTCCGCAGCCGTGAGCGCTGGTTGTTTTACAAGCGCCGGGAGTTGCTGGCGCACGAGCTTTGCCATTCGATGCGGCATCCGTTGTGGGATGTGCCGTTGGAGGAATTTTTTGCTTACCGGACGAGTCCGTCGAAGTTGCGGCGTTATCTGGGGAATTGTTTTATCCGTGATTACGACGCGTTGCTTTTTGTGATTCCGACTTTTGTTTTGCTGGCGGCTCAGTTTGCGCAATCGTTCTGGCTGGAGAGGTTGCCGGTGTGGCCGTTCTGGATTTTTGCGTTGGCGTATCCGGCTTTCCTGCTTTGCCGAAACCAGGCGGCGAGGAGGCTGGTTTTCCGGGCGGAGAAGAGGTTGCGGAAGTTCGGGGTGGAGCGGCCGTTTGCGGTGTTGTTCCGGTCGACGACGCCGGAGATCCGGGAGATGGGGAAGGCGAAGGATCTCGCGGGTTACTTTGCGGAGAAGACGGAGCTGCGCTGGCAGGTGATCAAGGCAAGGTTCCTGAAGTAGGGAGGCGGAGCCGACCGGGTCCAGGGCCTTTCGGCCTTGGTGCGGATTCCAAAGGGCGCATAGCCCTTTGGTGGAGTTTGAGGCAAAGCCTCAAGTTTCCTCGCGCGCCGGTGACGCGGAAAAAAGGAAAATTTTGAAAAAATTTTCCGCCACCAGTGCGGGCGCGGTTCCTTGCGCCGCCAGGCGCAAGAACCAGCCCCCGGAAGGGGGCGAACCCACATCCGATCCCACACAGATTGTTGTTTCACCCAATCACCCCGTCGGACAAGCCGGACTAATACTCTTCATTTAAAGGACCACGAAACACACGAAAAACACGAAAGTTTTTTTCTTCTGAATTTTTTCGTGTGTTTCGTGTGTTTCGTGGTCAAAAAAATGGCATTTCCCGTTAAGTGAAGAGCATTGGACAAGCCGGACAAGCCGGACAAGTCGGACAAGCCTGTTTGAAATGCGATACCGCTGCTGCAAGCGGAGCGAACGGCGCTCTGGGACAGAGCGCCCTACCTTGCCGCTACAAAAATTTTCCTCTTTTTCGCAGAATCTCTCTTGACATTTGGCGCGCTTTCTGTCATAATAATAGCAACTCTCTGAGAGAGTCAGAGAAAGTCTAGGAAAGTGCTGAAATGAGAACGATTTCCAAAAGCGAAGCGGTGAAGAAACAGATCATCCGGGGCATTCATCTGGGCAACTGGCCTCCCGGGTGCGCGCTGTCGTCGATTGAAGCTCTGGCCAAAAAGTACGGAGTCAGCAAGAACACCGTCTCGATCGCGCTGGCGGGTCTGAACGACGCCGGGATCATCCGCCTGGAACACGGCAAGGCCACCCGGGTTTGCAGTCAACCCTTCCGGCGGCATATCGAGATCATCACCTATGGTCAGTTCCCGGTGGCAAACGACCACTTCTGGGGGGAATTCAACCGGGGCGCGGTGGATGAACTCGCCGGGCGCGAGGATATTACCTGTCATCTGGATGCGCTGGTCAACTCCTTTCTCTACCTCAATACGCCGGTGCCGGAACATATCCAGGAGGGCGGCGTCATACTGATGGGATCGGTCGATGAAGATTTTCTTGCCCGGCTCCGGTTGGAGAAGATTCCTTTCATCACCGTTCACGGCAGCATGGCGCACGACGACCACTTCGGGTTCGGCGTCGATTTTGCGCCGGTGATGGAGGAAATTGCCGGCAGATTGGCCGGGAGCGGCTGCCGCCGCATCGCCTTCGTCGGCATTTCGGATGCCGAGCTGACCGGCCGGAACAATATCAACCGCCAGAAATACGATCTTTTTACGGCGGCGCTGAAGCGTCACGGGTTGCCGGTGCTGCCGGAGCTCCAACTGTTTTGCGAGCATTTTATGCATTGCGGGTACCAGGCGGTCAAAGAACTGCTCGATTCCGGGGCGGAGCGCCCGGATGCTTTCTTCTTCGCCTCGGACATCCTGGCGCCGGGCGTTTACAAGGCGCTGCACGAGGCCGGATTGCGGGTTCCCGACGATGTTCTCGCCGTCGGCTGCGACGGGCAGGAGATCGGCAACTACATCCTGCCGGAGCTGACCACCATCGAATTCGACCGCTACGAGATCGGGCGGACGGCCGCGGCCGCCCTCGCCGATTTCCTGATCGGAAATAAAAACATCGTCAGCCGCAATTTCCCTGCTTCGTTGCTGGAGCGGAAATCGCTGGCGCGTGAAGTGATTTCAGGAACAATCAATCCTCAAACAAAACGGAAACAGGAAAGGAAGTATCTCTAAATGAAAAAGAATTCATTCACACTGATCGAGCTTCTGGTGGTGATCGCCATCATTGCGATTCTGGCATCCATGCTGCTGCCCGTGCTGACGCAGGCGCGGGGCAAAGCGCGGGACATCACCTGTGTGAACAACCAGAAGCAGCTTACATTGGGATGCATCCAATACTCGCAGGATTACCACGGTTTCATTCCGCTGTACGGGGATTCGACCGCCACCAATCCCGCTTATGCAAAATGGCAGACTTCGATTATGCCTTATCTTCATAACGGTGTCATCGTCGCGACCGATAATAACGCTTATGTCAGAGCCGATGCCGCCGGAAATTACAAACCCCTCCCGATCTTCGCCTGTCCAAGTGCGACTCCGGATGATACCACGCTCGCCTGCCAGCTGCGCAGCCATTACGGGATCAATATCTACATCGCATGGATCAACAATTCCGACGCCAACTATCCGCTTGGCGCGTCGCTGAAAAAGATCAAAAAACCGGGCGAGCGCTTTATGATCGCCGATATGTACACGATCGACACCGCGATCAAAGTTCCCCGAATCACCTCAAAAGCCGAATTCGGCTTCCGTCATCAGAGCAACAAGGGGGCGGTGGTCGGTTTCGCGGACGGGCATGTCACGGCGCTCAACCAGGATGCGATTCCGGCGGCCGGCTGGTATGTCTACTTCTGGGGCCAGGCGGTAAAGAACTGACGAGGAATCTCTCTATGCGCAAAATTTATCCCGCCGAATGCCCGGCGGTTCTTTTGAACCCGGGCATGGGCTACCTTTTTATCCAGCGCGGTAAGAACAAAGTCCGCTTCGACCAATTGAACGCCGGCGAGTGGTTCCTTGCTTCGCCGCTTTCGGACAAAATCACCTTCGACGCCCCCTGGTGCGCCGTTGAACCCGAAGAGGGGTGCTTCCGCTGGGATTGCGCCGAGTGGGAGGGCACTTTTCAGAGCTGGATCGACGCCGGTTACAAAGTCTGCCTTCAGATCCGGGGCATGGGCGCCAACGGCACCTTCTACGACGACGGCGTTCCCCAATGGGTCTTCGACGCCGGGGCAAAGTATATCGACGAACCCGCCGCTCCCGGCAAACCGCCCCGGCGCTACCCGGTTTACTGGGATGAGGTTTACCTCGCCAAAATGGAAAATCTGATTGCGGCATTCGGCGAACGGTACAATAATCACCCCGCCGTCGAACTGGTTTTTCCCGGATTCCTCGGCCATTACGGCGAGATGCACATTTCGGAACACACGCCGGTCCGGCCGTGGATCGAGGCGGGGTTCAACCTCGCAAACTATACGAAAGCGCTTCGGCGCCAGACGGAAGCCTTCAAGCGCGCTTTCCCCGATAAGCCGATTTTTCAGGAGCTGGGGAACCCGAGCTACAACGAGCCCGACCCGGTTACGGGAGCCGGTCCGATGTCGCTGGTCCAGGCGCGGGAACTGGTTCCCTACCTGGTTTCGGAAGGAATCAACCTCAAATACAACGGGCTCGGCGCCAACTGGGACCGCTGGGGCAGCGACCCTTTTATGGAGGGGTGGTACATCGATTACTGCCGCGCCTATCACGACCGGGTCAA
>JAVBSA010000280.1:0-6615 GCA_031556915.1 Victivallis sp. | reverse complement strand
TCTGGGCTTTTCAAGTTCGGTTTTGTGTGTTGTTTTCGACACATTGCCCCGCTATTTTTTTTCCTAGGTTGTCTAAAATAAAACCGCGCGTCACGGCGGCGGCACCTTGCCGCTCTAGGAGGGTTTGGGAGGGGCGAAGCGTCCTCCCAAGTTCCGGCTATGCCTCCTCCGCCACCTCCCAGATGCATTGCCAGACGACCTTCATCAGCCGCGTCAGCTCCCGGCTTTCGATCACCACCGCGTAATTCTCCTTCAACGCCGACCGAATCGCAATCTTATCGTCGTAAATGTAGAAGTCCGCAATGTCTTCCGTAATCGGCTTGGGCAGATAGCGCACCTGGCGCAAATGCTGCTCGCCGCTCCGCATATAATCGATGTCGCTCTCTTTTTCACGCACCCGGATCGCATAAGAACGGATCCCGCGGCTGATCCGACGGTTGTAAAACTCCTTGACGCCCTCTTCCCCCGTCGTCTTGAACATCTTGCCGACCGAACCGAAGTAAAAATACTCTTTCGATTTCACCGAAAGCAGCTCCGCGTGCACCGCCCGGATCCCGTCCTCCCCCTCGTAAAGATGAATCCGGGGGCGGTGCGTCCCGCCCAGGTAAAGATCGCGCAAACTGGGCAGCGCATCCTCCAGCGCGCCCCGGCGGCGCTCTTCGTTATCCCGCAGCAATTCCGGGTCCTCGGCGGTGAACACTTTGCGCCCCTTGACCTGGCTCTCCGAAACCAACTGCTTCTCCTTCAACACATCCAATACATCGTAAACAGTCGGGTGTTTGTACTTGGTCGCCTTGGCGAGCTCGATCGCCGAGGCGGAACCAAGCTGAAGCAACGCAAGATACACTTTCCCCTGGCGCCCGTTGAGGCCGAGAATCGCGAGCTGATCGATCAAATTCATTGCAACACCTCCATGTCGTAATTTTCCGACATCGAATATCTTTCGAAACCGGATTGAATCGTGCTTATTATAAACTATAATATATCCCAATGTACCGGAAAGGCGACATGAAAAAATGAGTTTCGGCGTATTTATATTGATATTGGTTTCGGCGATTCTGCATGCCGGTTGGAATTTTTTGAGCAAAAAGTGCGTTCCCTCGGCGGCATTCTATTTTTTGAGCTCACTGACCGCGGCGGTTCTGTGGATGCCGTTCCTGCTCTTTTCATCGGTGCATCTGGATATGCTCCCGGCTCGCTTCTGGGTTTTGCTGATGCTGTCCGGCGTGGCGGAATGCGTTTACATGATTGCGCTGGCTCACGCTTACCGGTGCAGCGATATTTCGCTCGCTTATCCGCTGGTCCGGGCGCTCCCGGTGCTGATGACCGCCACATTGACCGCGCTGCTGGGGCTGGGCACTCCGCTTGGAACTCTGGCCTTCTTCGGGATGATCCTGATCAGCGCCGGCTGTTTTTTGATGCCGTTTCACTCTCTCCGTTCGATTCAGTGGAAAACCCTTTTCAACCGGGCGTTCCTCTTTATTCTGCTTGCCGCCTGCGGCGTAACAGCCTACACGATTGTCGACAGCCGGACAGTGAAAGTGGCCGCCGCGGCAAGCGGGGCAGGGCGCATCGCCGTTTCGCTCTTCCTGATCGGAATGATCGAATTGACCATTGTCATCTTCCTCGGCATCTATGTCTGGCGCAACCAATTTGAACGCAGGGAATTGAAACGTCTTCTCGGCAAAACGGCCCTGCCGCATCTTTCAGGAGCCGCAAGCTCGCTCGCCTATACCCTCATCCTGTTTGCGATGGGCATGGTCAGCAACGTCAGTTACGTTCAGGCATTCCGGCAGATGAGCCTGCCGCTCGGAGTTTTCGCCGGAATCTTTCTGCTCCGTGAAAAATGCGGTCCGCTGCGTCTCGCCGGAATCGGTCTGGTCGTGACAGGCCTGATCCTGGCCGCGCTCGGTTAACGTTTCATATGGAGGATGGGGAAGGGGTTGCCCTGGCCGTCCAGCTCTGAGCGTGCGAAGGTCTTGAAGCCGAAATGTTCGTAGAAGCCGCAGGCTGCCGGATTCTGCTCGTTGACGTCCACGTAAAGGATTTCCAGCTCCTCAATGGCGTGAACGAGAAGCCTGCCGCCCAACCCGCCGCCCCGGCGGACGTTGCGGAGAAAAAGCATCTCCAGCTTATCCCCTGCGACTCCCATGAAGCCGCAGGGTGAGTCGTCCCCGGAACAGCAGATGATGCAGAGGCACGGAATTTCCCGGAGCCCGGCCAGAACCGGCGGTTTCAGGTTGACGATATCCTCTTCCGACAGAAAAGTGTGCGTTGCGCGGACGGAATCCTCCCAGACGGCGAGAAGCTCTTGCAGATGCTTCTCCCGGTCATGGGAAATGTCGATGACCTGATTGCCCGTGTAGGGTTCCAGGTGAATCACCGCATCCCTGAGATTCAGGTCCGAGTCGATCAGCTTGCTCCTTACCCGGTGGGAGAGGCTGTGGCCTGTGCGAACAGTCATTTCGGGATCGACCATGATGTGCAAATCGGCGATGAGATAGCCGCCGGCATTTCGCGCACGCACCTTGTGGACGGCTTTGATTCCCTCCACGCTCATCGCCAGGCGGACGATCTCCTCCCGGACCGCTTTGTCGGCGGCGGCGTCGGTCAACTCCCGCAAGGTGGGTGCGACGATTTTCCAGGCGGCGTACAGGATGAAGAGCGAAACCAGCAGCGCCCCCACCCGGTCGACAAAGGCGAATTGCGGGAAAAAGCAGGCGCAGGCAATGGCGGCCGCCGCCGGAATCGAACTCAGCGCGTCGCTCCTGTGGTGCCAGGCGTTTGCCGCCACTGCGCCGGATTTCACTTCGCGCGCCACCCGGCGCGTCCAGCGAAAAAGCGCCTCTTTCAGGATGATCGAACTCAAAGCGATATAGAAGGCCGCCCCGTCCGGAGGTCGGCTGTTGCCGGTATTGAGCGAACTGAGCGCCTCCCAGGCCAGGCCGATCGCCGTTGCCCCGAGCGCGATGCCGATAAAGGCCGAAATCAGCGTTTCGATCCGCCCATGCCCGTAAGGGTGGGATTTATCCGGCGGAGCCGACCAGTACCGGACGCCGAACAGAACCGCGCAATCGGTCACCAGGTCGGAGAGGCTGTGAAACGCGTCGGCAAGCAGCGCATGGCTGCCGAAGAGGATTCCGCCGGCGGCTTTGATGCCGACCAGCAGCAGATTGAGCAACATCCCGGCAAGGGTGACGAAGCGGATTTTTTTCTCGGTTGCGGATGGCATGACGGCCTCACTTTCCAAAGGTTCCGGTTGACGCGCAGTCCCGCGGTTCCCCGCTGCCGTCCGGCCCGGCCGTTGCGGCCTGTCTGACAAACGCAATATAACGCTGATGAGGAAAAATGCAAGTATTTCAGTCTGCGAATTCTTTGGTTTCGCGGGTTTCTTTCGTGTCCGCGTCCTTGAGGATTTTGTCGATCCGGGCGGAGTCGAGCCATTCGACTTTGCCGGAGGGGAGGTCGTAGATTCCGCCGGTGACTTTCACTTTGCCCGTCTTGACGATGTTGCGGGTGGCGGCGCTCTGTTCGAAGAGAAGCGCGATTTCATGATAGACGTTTTCGCGGATGGCAAGCGCGATCAGTTCCTTGTCGGAGATGCCGGGATTTGCTTTGCGTTCTTTTTCGACCACTTCGCGGATCGGGTTCAGCAGTTTCGGAATGTTGCGTTCGAGCTTGTGGCCGCCCTTGACCACCGCCGTGACGGCGCCGCAGTCGGAGTGGCCGAGGATCACCACCGCCGGCGTGTAAGCGTGGTGGATTCCGTATTCGACTCCGCCGATTTCATCGCCCTGGCAGACGTTGCCGGGAACGCGGACAACGAAGAGATCCATGATTCCGGCGTCGAAGACAAGTTCCAGCGGAACCCGCGAATCGGAGCACCCGAGCACGGTCGCCACCGCAAAATCCCCCTGGCTTTTCTCCGCGGCCAGGATCCGCCGCCCGTTGGAGGCGTGCGGATGGATGCTTTTGTCACCGGCAAAGCGTTCATTGCCTTTTTTGAGTTCGGCAAAGATCGCGTCAGGCGCCGGTTTCTTGTCGAAATTGGCTGTGCCGCCGCAAAGCGGCAGCGTAAAAATGGCGAAGAGCGCGAGGATGAGAACGATTCGATTCATGAGATGCACCTGTTTTGAATAAAAGTTGTTTTTTGTTCCGCGTTGCGGAAATTCTCGACAGGCAGGTTCTGATTGGGAAAGTGTCGCGGGAAATTTCCCTGGTACGGAATTCCATCTCCCTTAAAGTAGCATAAAAAACCCCGGTTTTCAAGCCGGGGTTGACAGTCTTCATTCGAAAATTACGAATGGGTACCTGCCGGGATCTTTGCTGTCGCCGATTCCGGGGGCGATATGGATCCAGCCGTCGCGCCCTTCGCCGTCATTGTCGTTGACGAGAAGGTTGAAGCGGAAGCCCTGTCTGGCCAGTTCCGGCGTCAGGCCGATCGCCTTCATCGGAATCGCCAGGTCGTATCCGGTAACACTTCCCTGCCGGTCGGTCGCGAGCTTCATCGCCTTGGCGGCCGCCGCCGGGTCGAATCCGGCCGGCGCTTGGAAAACGAATACTTCGGACTTGCCGGAATCCAGCCGGGAGAGGCCGATTTCCCAATGTCCCTGCTGGCCGGGGAGCTGGAAGGCGAACTGGATATTGTCGCCCTGCCAGACATTGAATCCCGTGAAGGGCTGCGAGTGCTTATCGTCGGTCACGTTCGCCTTGAGGCGGAATTCACTGTTGGCGCAGCCGAGGAACACATCCGCGCTCAGGTCGTCCGCATTGCGCCAGACCCGGTGCGACATCGCCGGATCCGCGGCGGTGATGGATACCACCTGGCTCTGATCGCGCAACCGGAAATCCGGAGCGCGGTTGAAGTTCACACCGGCCGGAATCGCCACGGCGGCGTTCACCGGAACGGTCACGCTGCCCTGCCACGGGGTGGCCTCGAGCCGGTAGGCGAGCCGGAGCGGTTCGCTCTGGCCGTACTGCGGTTTGTACTCTTTGCCGACGGCGATTTCGAATTCCACATCAACCGATTTCCCGGCGGGAACCTTGACGGTCTGTGCCGGTTCTTTCGCCCGGAACGCGGCGGGAAGAAGGCCCAGCTCCAGCCGGAACTCCTTCGCTTCCTTCAACGGGTTGAAAAGGCGGATGGAGAAACGGAACGGGCGGCCCGGAACCGCGACTCCGCCCGAAGCCGTTTCCAGAAGCTTGCCCGCAACTTCAACGGACTTGGCGCCATTGAGCTTCAGGGTCGCCGGAGCCGCCTGCAGCGTGAGGAGCGTCATGCCGTCGAGAAGCTCGACCGGCTTTTCGTTGCCCATCAGGTCGAGGAGCGCGGCGGAAGCCGCGTCGGAGCGGAGCACCAGAGTAAGCGCGCTCCCGAAGCCCGATTCATCCCAGGCGGGGATCAGCGTTTCCCGGGCGTTGCTGAATTCGAACGCCCAGAAATTGTCGCCGACCTCGAATTGACGGATATATTTCATATCCATAAAAGCTCCGGTCAGCATGTTGAAGGCGGAATAGACCGGCTTGGGATAGAAATCGTTGGTCATCATCCCGTAGTGGTGTTCGGCGTCGAACTGGTCGAATCCGTCGTTGCGCAGGTCGTACCAGGTGTAGCCGATCGAACCGCGCGCCCAGGCGTACAGGAGCTTTTTGAACAGAGTGACCGCCTGGTTGTATTCCGAACCGTTCATCGAAGGAATCGCGGTTTCGTTGGAGTACCAGGGGACAGTCGTCCCGGTTTCTTTGCGCATCGGCAGGAACCTGCCGTCCACGACCGAGGCGAACTGGGCAAACGAACCGTGCTCATGATAAGCGTGAATCCGGAAATTGCCCTTGGCCCGGTTGAGGTAGTCGCGGTGGAAGGTCGGGCTCTTCTTGCCGGGGTGGTCGGTCATGGTGGCGAAACCGCCGGTCATGATGAACGCTTCCGGCGCGGTCTTTTGGGCGACCTCCCAGGTGGCCTTCTGCAAAGCGACATATTCGTCGAGGTTCATGTGGTTGAAGCCGCCGAGGTCGGGCTCGTTCCAGACTTCCCAGTAGCGGATCCGGCCGCGATAGCGTTCGAGCATGGTGCGGACGTAATTTTTCCAGGCGTCGATATCGGGCGCGCTGCGGTTCCAGTCCAGCCAGTTTTTCGATTGCTGTTTTTCCGGAGCTGCCGCCCATTTCGCGGTGAATCCGAAGAGCACCTGGTGTTCGATGCCGACCGCTTCATAGGCGTCGACCAGGAAGTCCATCCGCTGGAAATCCCAGACGTCGCGGGCGGGCTGGAGGCTGTTCCATTCGACGCCGTCGCGGACGACCTTGGCGCCGCACATGGCGGCGGCCTCGATCTCTTTCAACTGATCGGCCACGCTCCAGCGGGCGGAATGGGTGTTGACGCCGAACAGGAACCCGGGAGCGCGCCCCGGAGTCGGCCCGGAGGGCTTCAGGTAGGCGAACGATTTGGATACCCGGTTTTTCATCTGCGGATTGGCCGCTTCCGAAATCTCGGCGGAGACATCCCAGTGCCCGAAGCGGCCCGGTTTCCATTGGGGAACAACGATGGTGTTTTCACCGGCTTTCAGGGAAACGGACACGGACTCTTTTTCCGTTCTTCCCTCAAAATCGCGGAAG
>JAVBSA010000415.1:0-4698 GCA_031556915.1 Victivallis sp. | reverse complement strand
GCCCTGATCGCCGAGATTGATGTTGTTGAGGTTGAGATATTGGGACACCGTGACCATGTCGGGATTGATTTTATCCGCGAGAAGATCGCAGCACGCCTTGAAGATCTGCGAGTACCGGATGTCGTGGAACATTTCGGCGGTCACGTCCATCTCGACGATACGCCGCGCTTCGTTCGGCAGCAGACACGCCCCGACGACATTCCGCTCGATCTCGCGGACGGCGGGCAGTTCCAGAATGTCGGACCGCCGCCTCATACTTCACCCCGTTCGCGGCGCTCGGCCTCGATTTCAGCGCCGAATTCGTCCATCGTCTTCCGGTCATCCGCCGGGGAATCCTGATTCCCGCCGGCATGGGACGCTTTGGAATCGCGGTAGTCCTTCTGCCACGCCTTGACCCACCCGGAGGTAATCAGCCGCCGCCAGTCGGTGACGACGTTCTTTCCGCTCACCCAAGTTCCGGCTTCGGATATGGCTTCGAACTTGTCGATGAAATCTTGCGCCTGCTGTTCATTGATGACGCAATGCCGTTTACCGGCTTCTTCTATGACTTCATGAGCATTCTTAGGCTTATTCAGTCTCGCGCACGCATTCTCCGTATCGTGTAATTCAACGTTATTAATTAAAAGTACCTTATTCGCGCGCGTCATTGGTGAATTTTCACCAATCGAATCCTTGAAATATTCCATCCCGCGCGGGCCGATGCTGTACCACTTGGTTCGGTCGAATTTGTCCTCATTGTAGTTTCCGGAAACGATGAATTCCGCGTCTTCTAATTTGTCGAGCGCAAACCGGACCTGGCTTTCATTCATGTTCGGATAGAACTCCGCCCATGCTCTTTTGGTATTGAAAAACCAATGTTTGCCGTCATAAAAATTCCGTCTGTTTTTCTGGTTCAGGTACACCCAAAAGCAAATATTGTGGAAAATCGTCGCCGCATTGGCGCCGACTTCTGCCGCAACTCGCGCATCAAAGTTTAAAATCATGGTTTTCCTCGCGAATGACCGGGGGATTGCTCCCCCGGCCCGATGGGTTACTCTTCGTCGCCTTCTTCCGTTTCGGGCGGGTTATTGCTGCCGCCGTTCATCGGAAGTTCTTCCTGACCGTCGAGCGAGAAATTCCGCTCCACGCGGAAAACGTGGCTCTTTTTCTGCTCATCGACCTTGACTTCTCCGATAATGGCGAAGTCGAAATTCGACACCTCGATCCGGGGCCGGAACGTGAACGTGAGCTGGGCACTCTGTTCGCCGCTGGTTTCAACGTTACGGTCGCGCCGCGCCACCAGTTCCCGGCAGATCTCCTCAATTCCGCCAGACTTCATCAGCGCCTCGGTGAAAGCTCCGATCAGGTCAGCTCCGAGTTTTTTCATCATCTCTTCCATTTCCCTGTTTTCCTTTCTTGGTTTAGGGGTTAGAATGCGAGTTCGGGTTCTTTGTCGGTGTCGGTCCACTTCACAGGCGGCGTCTCCAATTCGACCGCGAGCTTGCTTTCGAGAACAAAAGCCCGTTTGCCGTACTTTCGGGCGAGGCGTTCCGCTTCCCGCTTCGCCTGATCGATGTCGTTGTGCGTGGCAGTGGGCGCACCGCCCCCGTCGAGGTAAACCATCCAAAACTTTTCCATTTTCCCTTGTCCTTTCTTTGTTGTTTGATTGAGGGGAAATTAAAACGGGATATCATCATCGGGAGCATAGCCGGGCTGATCTTCCGGCCGATACTGCTGTTGCGGATTCGGGCGCGGAGGCGGTTGCTGGCTACCTCCACCCTGATAGTTGCCGGGATTCTGCCGGTACTGCCCGCTTTGCTGTTGCCCGCCCTGCGGCTGACCGCCGCCGTTGTCGGCCCTGGAGCCGAGGAACTGTACATTTTCGGCGATGATCGACAGCTTGGAACGCTTTTCGCCGCTGTTGCGATCCTCCCACTGGTCGAGCTTGAGCCGCCCTTCGATCATCACCGGCGAACCTTTGGCGAGATACTGGGCGCAGTTCTCCGCAACCCGGCCCCATACGGTGATCGGGGCGAAACAGACTTCTTCCTGATCGTTGCCGCTGTTGTCGCGCCAGCGGCGGTTCACCGCGATCTGGAAGCCACAGACGGCGCTTCCGTTGCCGGTCTGCCGGAGTTCGGGATCTCCGGTCAGATTTCCCATGAGAATCACTTTGTTGAACGATGCCATGATTTTTCCTTTCAGTCGGTTGTTGCTTCGGAGGCATCCGGAATGTAGAGTTGCAGATATTCCGCCGCCCAGCGCCGGATTGCTTCGATGTAGTCGGTCATTTCCTGCGTGGAAAGATCGGAGGTCGAAAGCGGAATGCTCAAGCTCCCGCGCTTCGGCAGGAACCGCCGCCGCATTTCCTGATGAAGGCTTTCCTGATCTTCCGCACCGTGATATCCGCAGCGGTCGGCGATCATTTTCAGCACGACGCCACGGTAATAGCGTACCTGCGCGTCGGTGCGATGCTTCCGCATCTTCTCGGCGGTGATCACAACAATCTGCCCCTTGAAAGACAAAAGATGCTGTTTGAATTTCGCCGGCTGGATGAAGCGGAGCGAAAGATCGTCCATCACCTCAGCGTAGAATGTCGCCTTAATCGCCATCGACCAGCCCCGTATCAAGCATGACTTTATACTGGTCGCAGAAGGGAGCGGCGGAGCAGTAGCCGCAACGCTTCGCTTTTGACGGGCGTTTGATGACGGAACCGCCGATCTCCTCCGCGACCGTCACCGCTTCATCTTCGGTTCCCAATACGCGGAATGCCTTGGCCGCCCCGGTTGTTTTATAGACCGCCCATTTATCCGGGTCTTTCCAAAGCTCTTCGCTGGAGCACTGGGGAAGGGAACTGAGCGCAAAGACGAATTCCTGCAACCGTTCGATGATGTACGCTTCGGTTTCCTCGATGCTCCAAAGCTCAATGCGCTGTTCCTGATAGCGAATCGGCGGATAACCGCCGCCATTAGCCGCATCGGATTTTTTCCAGTCGGTGAAGAAAAAGTCGATGAAAGCGTAGGCGGCAGTTTCGATGCCGTTCCGGTAGAGCAGATACCGGTAGATAGAGAGTTGCTTCACGTAATCGGCGAAGTCTTTTTTGACGAATTTCCAAACAGAGGTCGATTTATTATCCCGGATCTCTCCGCCGATAAACGAGTCCATTTTACCGGAAATCGTGAAGCCGGAAACCTCGGCGTAGAAGCGCTTCTCCTTGAAGTCACCTTCGTCGTAAACGCCGACCTTTTCGAGGCTGTCGTGGATTGCGGTGCCGTAGCGGAGCGCCAGCATGTCGCTGTAATCCGTCGTAAGTTCTTTGGCATGTTTCCGCTTGAGCGCCCATGCGCGGGCCGGGCCGATCAGGGTAGTTGCGGAAATCGTGTTCGGGTCGTAATCGTAATCGTCCGCGGCGAGCCACTGGCAGATATGTTTGGGGATGTTGTGCTTGTTTGTCCAGTTCATAAGGCGTTTTTCTGTCAAAGATGGTGGTTGAAAAAGTTACTTTTGGATTTGGGTGATGGCGGTGTGGAAGTCGCACTTGGTTTGCCGCATGGTGGTCGCGGCATTCCGAATCAACGTGCGGTCGGCCTCAGTAAAGGTCTTGACGGACCCGCCGATGGCTTGTTCGAGCTCTTCGGCCTCCACGCCGAGACTTTTCATAAACGTCAGCATTGCGACATTGGGATCATCCATCGGAGCGCCGGAATTGCCCTGCGGAGCGCCGCCGTTGCCGCCTTGGGACTTCGGCCGGGTGCCGTTACCCGCCGGAGCATTACCCGCGCCGGAAGCGCCCGGATTGCCGCTGCCGCCCTTGCCGTGATCATTGGTGGCGTCCGCATCCTTGTTGTCGTCGATACAGAAGAGGCCATTCAGGGCATATTTGCGGGCGTAGCTGGAAGTCGCGCCGGTGATCTGACTGTCGTCCATGCCTTTCTTGGTTTCGGGATGCCGTGCCAAGGCGGTGACGGAGACCGGCCCCTTGGAATCGGCATCGAAAAGGCTGGCGGTCGCTTTAATGAAAACATGTCCGCCGATTTCCACGACTTCATCAGAGAGGGTCAGCGCCGCGTGATGCTTCGCAAGGAGCGGTTTGACCGCCTCGAGGATATCTTCACAACTCCGGTAGTTGTAGTTGCCGAAGGTGTTCCGCTGATTTTTCGGAGCTTTGAGTTCCGTTTGAATTGCCATAAGTGCGTTCATTGCATTGTCCTTTCGATTGAATTCAGTTAAAACTTGCCTTGAGCCACGCCAGAATGAGCATTCCGACGACGATTCCCGCGCCGAGTATCTCGTGCGGCTCCAGATGGGATTCCCACTTCGGCCGGGGGAGCGGCTTCTTCGGTCCGGGAAAAATATTCATGGCAGCACCGGAATTTCGGAAAGATCATTGATTCTATCGTCGCCCTGATAGGTTTCGATATCGTGGCCGTGTTCGAGGATGTATCTTGCTTGGGTAATCAATACCCGTGCAAAGCTTTCCGCGATTTTGTCGATTTCTTCGTCTGTCATAAAACTTAATTTTCCTAATTTTGTGAACAAATAGAAACCTTCTGATCGATGATTTCACAAAGCAGAGTCGATACGATTCTTTGCTTCGGGATGCCGGTTTCTTCATTTTTCTCATCAACATACGTTCGGATCTTCACCTCACTTTTGGGCTCAATAGTGTAGGTGAGCGGTGCTTTGCCTCTCGGCTTTTCCATGCGTTTTGCTCTTGCC
>JAVBSA010000125.1:0-8009 GCA_031556915.1 Victivallis sp. | reverse complement strand
ATCGTCGCACTGATTCGGCACGCGATCACTCTTTCGCCCGGTTTCTGGGGGAACCTTCTCTTCTATTTCATTATATTGGCGTATACGCTGCTTCTCAACCGGTACGCCTGCCGTTACTGTGACGATTGGCAGAAACGCTATTACCTCGGGCCGCTGCTCAATTCCGGGATCGACTCCCTGATCCGGAAAATGTCCGGAAAATCAACTTTTCCGTAGGAGCGGATCACGGCTTTGCCGGTAGGAATACAGCCGGGAGGGAATGGCGGCCGATTTTTCCGCCGGCGTTCCGGATATTTTTCAGGAGCAGTTCGGCGGCCATCCGGCCGCATTCCCGGCGCGGGGCCTGGACGACGCTGTAGTCGTCCGGCGGCGGGACCGGCGGAACCCCGTCGCAGCCGACGATGGGGATGCGGATCTTCCGCTCCCGCAGCACGGCGTCGATTTCGGGAACCAGGAGGTCGGAACCCACGATCAGGGCTTCCGGCGTAATCCGGGCGAGGAGCTCTTCGACGGCGATTTTCCCTTTGCCCAGGATGGGCCAGCATTCCTGCACCAGGTCGAGGTTCAATTGCTCGAATTGCTGATAGGCGAGCGTATAGGCGTATAATTTCTGCTGCGCGGCGGGATTGACGAGGTTCCGTACATGGCCGATGAAGGCGATTTTCCGGCATTTGCGATCGCGGTAAAGGTAATGGACCACATCGGAAATCCCCTTGTTGAAATCGAAGTAAACGGATGGGATTTCGTGGTCGGCGAGTTCGTCGCCCGTCGAAATCATCGGGCGCTTGGCGGCCTTGATCCAGTCGAGAAGGCGTTTTTCGCAGGGACCGACGGTGATCCGCCCCTGTGCTTCGGAGAGTTCGATGCCGTCGATTCCGAACAAATGGGTTTCGGGGTTGGATCTGATGTGGTTGAGGATCATCCGGTAGCCGGAATCGGAGAGAACTTCGTGGATTCCCTTGAGCAACTCCCCCCAGAACGGATGCAGGAAGGGGTCGGTGAAGCCGGAGAAGACGACTTCGATGATCCGCCTGGCGGGAGCATCCTCGCCGTTGCCGAGGATGACGGTCCCCACCCGCCGCTTGCGTTCCAGCAGCCCCGCCGCCGCCAGTTGGTTCAACACCTTGTTGACGGTTTTGATATTGACTCCGAACTCCGCGGCCAGCTCGGCGGCGGTCGGCAGAAAATCTCCGCATTGGCCCGCCGCGATGCGACTCCTGAGTTTTTCATGCAAAAGCGGTTGACGGCGGTTTTCCATAGGGCGGGATTCCTTTTGATTTATAATACCATAGTTGCTCAAAGTGGATATTTCAAGAGTTCCGGATATTTTTATCCTTTGATATTGACATATTTCAAAACAAATACTATATTGATTCATATTAGATCCGTGGATATATTATGGCAATAATGGAGAATAGGAGATGAAAAAATACATTGGGTCGCTTGTGCTGTTCCTTTTGTCGATGACCGCCGCGTTCGCGGCCGACGGTGTGCTGTTCGCCCCGGAATCGGGAAAGGTCTGGAGCGTTTCTCTGGAGAAGCCCGGCCGGAAGCAGGCGGCGGCGATTCCGGTTCCCGTCGAGCGGATCGCCGGGAAAGAGATCCTGCTCGCCGCCGAAATCGAACAGCGGGACGTCTCGGAGAAGCCGAATCACTGGAACGGCGTCAAACTGATGCTCATTCTGGAGTATGCGGATGGGAAAAGGGGCTATCTTCAGGCGGAAAACGCTCCGGGGACGCTGCCGTGGACTCCATACACGGTCGCCGTGACGGTTCCGGCCGACATCAAATCCGCGCAGATCAGTCTTGCTTTGGAGGAGGTTTCCGGAACGGCCCGCTTCCGGAAGGTCAGAATCGTTGAAAACATCCCGGGCGATTACCGGGGGTATCTCATGACCGGATCCGCCGACCGTGAAAATGCCGAGTACCGCCCGGGCGAGGAAATGACGTTCACCTTCCGGCTGCAGAAGGACGGCAAGCCGGCGGAGGGAGACGCCCGCGTCGTCTGCGTCGGCGACGACGGCAAATCGGAGATCTCCTACCGGCGGTTCGACGCGGACGGAATCCTGACCGTCCGCCGTTCGCTTGACCGGCCGGGGTTTGCGATGGCGAAGGTGACGCTGCTCACCCCTTACGGCGCTCCCGCCCGGAATGACGGCCGCGTAATTCAGTACGGGCTGGGCGGCGGCGTCTCCGCCGGAACCCTGAAACAGGGCGTGCCGGAGCCGGAGGATTTCGACGCGTATTGGAAGGCGAAACTGGCGGAGCTCGCCGCCGTTCCGCTCAAAGTATTGGAACGGAAGCTGTTCAAGGAAAACGAACAGTGCTTTATCTATGATGTCAAGATCGCCGCTCCCGGCAAACGCCCGGCCTCGGGTTATCTCGCCATCCCGAAAAACGCGAAAGCAAACTCGCTGCCGCTGCGAATCTGGTACGAGGGGTACGGAATCAGCAGCGCTCCGGTGCGGGAGAATCCCGCTGAGATCACCTTCTCCGTCAACGCGCACGGCATCGAAAACGGCCGCGAAAAATCCTATTACGACGCTCTCGCAAATGGCGAACTCAACAGCTACGGCCTGCGTGCCAACACCAACCGGAAGCCGGAGGCCAGCTATTTTGCCGACATGATCCTGCGCGATTTGCGGGCATTGGATTACGGGCGCACGCTGCCGGAGTGGGACGGCAAAACCGTCAACCTCGCCGGCGGCAGCCAGGGAGCGTTCCAAGCGGTCGCCGTCGCCGGGTTGTCAAAGGGGATTTCCGGCTGTTTCATCCGGGTGCCGTGGTTCTGCGACCTCGGCGGCATTGATGCCGGCCGCGCCCGCAGCACATTCCGGCCGGAACCGGCTCCCGCCCTGGGATATTTCGACACGGTGAACTTCGCCAAACGGGTGACCGCTCCGGTCGAAATCGAAGCGGGGCTGACGGACTGGGTCTGCCCGCCCTCCGGCATATGGGTGCTTTTCAGCAACCTGAAAGGACCCGCGGAGCTGACCATGATCCAGGGGCTCGATCATGGCGGCTACCCCGGTTACGACGCCCGGAACGCGTCGAAGACGAAATATCGCAAATAAAACCATCGCAATGACCTATGGACATTTGAAAAGAAAAAAGAAAAACTCGTATTTTCCCGGAAAACACTTGACAGCGGAAAGGAAATATGTCATAATATATCCACAAATATCCATTGTGACTTTGTTGATTAAAATATGGATATATGAAATCTAAGAAATTAGGAGATCTGTTATGAAAAAACACGGACGTTTCTTTACACTCATCGAACTTCTGGTAGTGATCGCGATCATCGCCATTCTGGCCGGAATGCTGTTGCCGGCGCTCAATCAGGCGCGCGCCAAGGCCAAGGATACGCAATGTGTCTCGAACCTGAAGCAAATCGGCACCTATATGGCCATGTACATCGACCAGAATAACGGTCATATTCCGAGAGGCAACGGAAACATCGACGATCCTTACAACGGCAAATGGCAGGATGTGCTGATGCTGTTCTATTCCCCCGGCGACGTCAGGGACTGGGGGCATACCACAACCATCAACGGCACAAGAGTTCCCAAAGGGCCGTTCGCCTGTCCCTCCGTCGTTGCTCACACCGAACCCGGCAAAACACGTATCGCCAGTTATGCAATCAATGCAACACCGAAGGGCTATGCCGGCGATGTGACAGGCAACAAAGGATCCACGGAGCATCTGGTACATATTTCACGGATCAAGTCCCCCAGCGGGAGAGCGGCAATGCTTGACATTGACCGATGGGATTCCAACAATCCGTATACCACCGACTATAAACTGGTCGCCAACAGCGCAAACGGCATCGGCGAATGGCGGCATATGGGCAAAAAGGGAATCAACGTTTGTTTTGCCGACGGGCATGTCGTGCCCCGCGCCAAAGAGAGCATTCCCGCGGACAACACCGATGTGAATGAAGGCTACTTCTGGAATACGGCCGCCGGGAACTGAGCATGAACATTCCCGTATCGCATTTTCATACCTGGGAACATTTCTCCGAACGGGAACTCCCGGTGATGTTCGCCGAATTCGCCGCATACGGGCTGGCGCATATTTCGCTGAACAGCGGGAGTTGCGCCCGGATGCTGGAGGCGCCAATTTTTGCGGAATTCCTGCGGCGAACCTGCCGTGCGGCCGAGCTGAGCGTGCTCAACATCCACGCGCCGCATATGCCGGGCTGGGAGCTGAATTCAGCGGATGGCGCGGTGTTGAAGCGCCATTTGCAGCTGCTTGACCTCTATGCGGATTTCAACTGCGACACCGTAAACTTCCACGCCGGAACCAACGACAGCGGCGAACCGCTCGCGGTGTTGCGGGAAAGAAGCTGCCGTTCGCTCGACGCGCTGATCCATCGGGCCGACAAGCTCGGAATGACCGTCGTGTTGGAAAACACCATCTTCCCGACCGATGTGCCGGAGGAGCTTCTGTATTACCTGAAGCGCTTCCGCTGCGGCTCATTCGGCATCTGCTTCGACGCAGGGCACGCCAACCTGATGGACGGGCGGTCCGGCAAGTGTTCCGCCGATATGGTTGAGTGGATTTTTCGCCGTTGGAACGGAGACGTTCATTTTGAAAAAGACACTCTCGGGCTGCTGTTGCCGGACATCGTCACCTGCCATCTGCACGATAACGACGGTTATGACGATCAGCACAAACTGCCGGGAGACGGAACGATCGATTGGCCGCGGCTGCTGGCCCGGCTGGAGGGGGCTCCCCGGTTGCGCTCGTTCCAGAACGAGAGCGAACACCTGAAATACGCGATTCCGGCCTGCCGGATCGCGGAATGTTTTCATAAACTGCAGAAAGAAACCGCCGTTGCGGTATAAAGTGATATCGATGAAACAAATTTTGCTCTGTCTGTTATTGCTCTTCGCGGGAGTCCTCTCCGGCAAAGAAGCGTTCCGCTGTAACTTCACCCCCGCCGAACTCAGGAAATGGCAATTGCCGCAACAGGCCGTCAGGATGCATGAAACCGGCCGCGACTTCGTCCGGCTCGCCATGCCGGAAGCGGCGGCGACCGGTACTTACCTGACTGTTCCATTCGATGTGTCACGTTACCGGGGTAAGGTGTTGAGCGTATTCTGCCGCGTCCGGGCCGCCGAAGTAAGCCGGCCCGCCGCTTATTATAACGGCGTAAAGGTGATGGTGCATCTCCGGGACGACGGGCGCCCTTCCTGGAAACAGCTCTCCCGCATCTGGGGCAGCTTCGACTGGCGCGAGCTTTCGTTCAGTTTTCCGGTTACGGACTCCATGAGCGGCGGTGAGATTCAGCTCGGTTTACAGGACAGCTCCGGCAGTGTGGATTTCGCGGATCTGCGGATCGAGGTTCTCCCCTTGACGGAATTTTACCCGTCAGTGGCGAAACTGCCGGCGGGATTCAGGGCGGAATACTCGCCGCGCCTCGCCGCGCTGCCTCCGCTGCGCGGTGCGATGTCGCCGACTGTTTACCGCAAAGGAGACATTGATGTGCTCGCGTCGTGGGGCGGCAATCTGCTCCGCTGGCAGATGAACGCCTGGGGACATGTGAAATCCGCCCGGGATCTTGCGGAATTCAATCGTTGGATCGACCGGGAGCTCGACACCATCGAACAGGTGCTCGACGACTGCGAACGCCTCGGCTTGAAACTGGTGCTGGACCTTCACTCGCCTCCCGGCGGGAGCCGGGAAGACAACGACCATGTCATGTATCATGAGCCGGAATACACGCAAGCTTTTATTGCGGTATGGCAGAAAATCGCCCTCCGCTTCAAAGGGAGGAGCTCCCGGTTTTTCGGCTGCAACCTGATCAACGAACCCGTCCAGCAGCAGAAATCGGCGGCGGATTATCTGAAGCTGCAATATGAGGCGGCGAAAGCGATCCGGGAAATCGATCCGGAGATTCCGGTCATCATCGAATCGAACAACGCGGCGTCGCCCGATTCCTTCGCCTACCTGACGCCGCTGCCCCTGAAGGACGTCATTTACCAGGTTCACATGTATCTGCCGACCCTGTACTCACATCAGGGGATCGCCGGGAGCGGCACGGCGCCTTGCGCCTATCCCGGCAGGATCGGCGGGGTGGATTACAACCGCGAGGCTTTAAAACGGCATCTCGAACCGGTGCGGAAATTTCAGCTGCAATACGGCGCGCGGATTTATGTCGGCGAATTCGCCGCGACGCGCTGGGCGGAAGGAGCCGACCGCTATATGGGCGACCTGATCTCGATTTTCGAGGAGTACGGTTGGGATTGGAGCTACCATGCGTTCCGCGAATCCAAAACCTGGGACGTCGAATACGAGGGCGGCAACCACCGGGGCGGATTCGCCAAGGCCGAAACCCCGACCAGGCGGTTGCAGGTTTTACTGGAAGGATTTCAGAAAAACCACGAGTAAGGGGTTGTCAAGAAATAAACTTGACAATTGTTTGCAGTGCCGGCAATTTGATTTTTGTTGGATTTGTGAGGAGCATAACGAAGAGTTATGTGACGAACAAATGCGGCAAAAAGCATTTGCCGGAATGCAAAGAATGTCAAGTTTATTTTTTGACGGCCCCTAAGAGCCTCAACTCTCCCGCAGAATCCGGCCGAGGATCTCCTCCGCCTGTTCCAATGGAACTGGAAGGGGGGCTTTTTCGAGCTTCATCCGGTTGGCGGAGGCGCTTTTTGCGGTCTTCGCCAGGAGTTCCGGGGTGATGGCCGGGCAGTCGGCGAGGCGCCGGAGGACTCCGAGCGAATCGAGGAACTTCCGGTAAGAGGCAATCACCGCTTCGGGAGACCCCCCGGGGAAGACGCGGGCCAATTCCATGGTGCGCTCCGCCACTTTCGGGTTGCCGAGGTAGTAGCGCCAGCAGGCCGGGAGTAACGCTGCCACCGCGATTCCGTGCTCGAGCTTGCCGAACCAGGAGAAGCTGGCGAGATGCGGCAACCCCGTCGGCTTGAAGCGGATCACCATCCCCGCCAATGCGGCGGCTATGCTCATGTTCCGCCGCGCTTCCGGTTCGTTTTTCATAGCTCCGGGCAGATTCTCCACAATCAGGCGGATCGCTTCCGCCGCCCAGGCGTCGACGGTTTGATCAACGCCGTTGAGAAATCCCTCGATGGCGTGGGCGAGAGCGTCGCAGCCGGTCGCCAGCGTCACGCCGGGCGGCATGGAGTATGTCAGTTCCGGCACGAGAAGCGCGAATTCCGGCACGATCATGGTTTCCGAAATCAGCTTTTTGACCCCGGCCGCGTGATCGACGATGTTGCTGTAGGGAGTCGCTTCCGACCCGGTGCCGGAGGTAGTCGGGATGCAGATCACCCGGTCGAGCTTCGCCTCCGGATGCGCATGGCTGTACTGGTTGACGCCGAAGAGTTGATCGAGCGGCCAACCGGTTTGCGCAACGAGGTAGGCGCCTTTGGCCGCGTCCATCACGCTGCCGCCGCCGAGCGCGATCACCGTCGTCGGTTTTTCGGCAACGAGAAGCGCCGCCATGCGCTCGACGGTTTCGGTTCCGGGTTCCGGTTCGATTTCGGAGAAACGGTGAATCCCGCGTCCTCCGCGTGCCGATTCGACCAGTTCCAACCCGCCCGATCGTTCGGCGGAACGCCGGCCGGTGAAGAGAACGATCTTCCCCGCCGGACGCGCAGCGAGGAAGGCGGTCAATTCCTCCCGGGGCGAATCCAGTACGATTCGCTCGCCGGGAGCCTGTTGCAGAAGCTTCGCCATCAGTTGTGGCTGGAGCTGCTGCTGACGCGGGTGTAGCGGTTGAGGCAATCGACCGTGTCGACGCCCGGCGAAAGCCGCGCTTCGAGCTCTTCGATGGAACTCACGGTGCCGTCGAGGTATTCGCGGATGCGGTTGCCGAGTTCCTCCAGCCGGGCGGCCAGGCCCGCGTTGCGGACCTGGATCACTTCGAGGCCGAAGGGTTTGGCGGCATTCATCCACTGGTTGCGGAAGGCGGCGTCGAACTCCCACACCGCCGCGACGGTGGCCGGGATCATGCCCACGGCGATCTGCCGCAGGGC
>JAVBSA010000109.1:0-9586 GCA_031556915.1 Victivallis sp. | reverse complement strand
CGTAAGTATGCTTGTCGATGGAAATCGTGCCGTAGTTCTCCTGGTCGGCATGGTTTACTTCGGAAATCATGACGCTGTTGACGCTGCTTTTATTGAAGAGGCTTTCCACATTGCTCCAGACGGCCTTGGGGTCGTTTTTGCGAAGGATGATCCAATGATCCGTCGCGTCGTCCAACCCGATTTTTTCCACCCTGGCCACAATCTGCGAGCTGAATTTCTTCTCGCTGTAGGAGACGCTTTCCTTGCCCATCTGGACAAAGAGCTCGAGCCCGGCGTACAATCCCTTGACGGTGGGCACATAGACTTTTATTGTTTCCGGGTCGTCCGTCTTGACCGACCGTTTGACGTATTGGTAATAGGAGGTCGTTCCCTTGACGACCTGGTCCGATATCCGGAGAATCGAGTTCAGACCGTGGATATTCATCGCCCCCTGATCGATGGTCCGATCCAGAAAGAACGACGAATAACCGTTCGGATCCTGCGGAATGCGGAACCCGAGAGAGGGGGGAACGAGCCTGAGCTTGCCCTGCCGCAGATCGACGATGAAGATTCCCGGAGCTCCCACGGCGCTCTGCGCCTGGCTTACCGGCGTAAATGCCTTTGTCACATCGTCGTCAACGAGCAGAATTCCGCCGTTTGTGATCGAAGCGGCCGCTTTTTTGACGGCTTCCCGGGCTCCGGAGAGCGAGTCGACCTTGCCGAATTCGCTCAACCGGTACAGTTTCGTCTCCGCCTGAACCGCCGCGACCGACAGACAGGCGATCAATGTCAATAACAATCGTTTCATTTTATACAGCTCCTCAATTTCCTCTGGCGATGAAAAAATAATCGTTGGTGCGGATGTCGACCAGCGGCGGAATCTCACCGCGGCTTGTCGCCTTGACATGGCCGTCGACCATCAGCATGTTGGCCCGCTGCGTATGGCGGAAATCCGGAATGGCGTCCACGGTGTCCCGATAGGATTTGCGGTTGGTCCAATAGGTGGTGGAGCTCTCGGGTTTCGATCTGACGCTGTCGGTCGCATACAGACATTGGCTCGGCTTCTTGATCTGGCTGATCTTATAGTAGTAGCAAACCATGCCCGCCGAGTTGGCATTCAGCCGGTAAAACTGCGACGGCGACCCGGCGGTGATGCCGGTATTGATCGCATAGCTGGCTTGCTGGTCGTGATGCTCGTTGCAGCGGAAGATGCCGCCCTTGGTATTGCTCTCACCGATTTCAGAGTTGAAATAGTGCCCGAACCGTCCCGGCACGTAATGATAGTCGAACAGGATCCTGACCCAGGAGTGAATGGTGCCGTCATCCGTCGGGATATCCGCGATCATCAGGTAATCCTGGTGATCGCCGGAGTAAAACATGAACGCGTTTCCGATCTGTTTCAGGTTGGAGATGCATTTCACTGCTCTCGACTTGGCCTGCGCTTTGCTCAGCGCCGGCAGCAGCATCGCCGCCAGGATGGCAATGATGGCAATCACGATGAGAAGCTCGATCAAGGTGAATTTTTTCCGCATCCGATTCATGGTTCAATCCCTTCGTTAAAGTAAATTGGGAGACGTGCTTAGTTTTTTGAATCTGACTATATTATACATCAGATGAAAATTTAAAACATTGATATTTTAAGCACATTAATTAACTTTTTACGCACTTCATTCTTTCCCCGCTCAGGGCTGAAGCAAAGCGCCAATTGAAATATTTCCGTCATTCGTGTTGATTTTTGCCATTTTCCCGCATGAACCGATGTCGTACCTGAAAATCATGTTCGGTCGAACAATGACCAATCTTCAGTTGAAAGAGGAACCGGTAGACGAAGCGGAGTTGGAATGCTGTCCCTGCTGTACCTTCAGGGAGTCGGAAAATGCTGGAATCCCGCGGCAATTACACCATTTGCCCGGTCTGCTTCCGGGAAGATGACGGAGATGACTCCCGGGATACCGTTTCCGGTCCCAACCATATCACCTTGCGGATAAGGAGCCTGCGAAGTCCGATTAAGCGCAATGCTGCTTACTTTGACCACGAAATACAAAGTAAGCAGTATTGCGGTTAAGCGGCTACACGCGTTTCCCGCTGAATGAGGAATACTGGCACTCCATCACCAGCTTTCGGCATGAATACGTTCGGCAACCGAAAGGTCCGGTTGCCGAATGATCCCGGCATCCGGCGAAGCGTAGCCGACTGCGAGATAACAGGGCATCCGGTAACCTTCCGGCGCATGGACGTTTTTCAGGACGCAGGATTCCTCATCCCGGATTGGAATCCGCAAGGAACACGCCAGGCCTTCGGCAGTGGCCGCCAGCAGCATGTTCTGGATCAGACACCAGATCGAAGCGAATGAGTTCAGCGAGCTGATATCGCGGGGCGTCATCAGGTCGGCTCCGGCGCGAAACAACGGCAATACCAGACACCGGCTTTGCGAGAGCATCTTCACCTGCTTGGGAATCGCATCGTAATACATCGACTTCTGGCATTCCGTAGCGGTGTCCCAATGATTGATGATGTCCATTTGCACATCCGCGCCACCGGCGACATGCCGTAGAACTTCGGCAATGCGTTCCGGTCGGCGGATGACAATGAAATGCCAGTCGCGGGCGTGGTCATGCGACGGCGCCTTCAGCCCGGCATCCATAATGCGCTTCAATGTTTCATCCGGCACCAGTTTTCCGGCAAAATCGCGGACGGTGCGGCGTTTGCCGATAGCTTCATAGAGTTCCATGATTGCAATCCTTTGTTATCAGGCACGCAGAGAAGCATTGTCGAGGATTGCGAGACCGGCGGCGCAGGCGGGACAATCACACCATTTTCCGCCTTTGGCTTTGACTTCATGAGCGTGTTCCGCCATGGCTTTCGCTTGTTCCGCGCCAAATATCTGCGTACCCCGCGGAGATTCAAAAAATTCAATAACATGCTCAATTGTGCACACATCCTCCCGGAGTTCCAGCAGAAGCGCGGCGGCGGCGGTTTTCTTCGCATCGGCGTCAACGGCATCAAGCCATTTTTGTCCCGCATCTTTGAGTTCCCGGCAGCAGGAAGGAGCGGCAACCATGTCTTTGACGATTTGTGTGAGTTCTTTTTTGTCCATTTTCTGTCTCCTGTTGTTATGGAGCCGTTAAGAAATAAATGAGACATTTGCTTCTCAACAACTCCTATGTGGGGGAATTATTTATTTTTTCGGATTGTTCTGCTGTATTTCCGCTTCACGGACATTGTCAAGCACCCGTTCCAGATACGCTTCCAACTGCGTGATTTCCTGATCGGAAAATCCCCGATAAGTCAATTCCGTCATCCGGCCGGAAACGGCCAGATATTCTTTTTCCAGTGCACGGGATTTGGGCGTCAACGCGATCAATGTTTTCCGCCGGTCAGCAGGAGCGGGCAGACGCTTCAGCAGCTCTCTCTGTTCCATGCGATCCAGCATACTGGTCAAAGTGGCATTCGCCAGCCCTGTTCCATTGGCAAGTTCCTGAATGGAGATGGAATCATGCGCCCATAAAACATACAAGATCCGTCCCTGCGGACCATTAAACTCATCGATCCCGTATTCCACCAGCATTTTTTCCAAAAGCCGTCCGAGATGCTGCTTGGTCAACGTAATCAGCATGCCGATTTTTCTATCCATCATGCACCTTTTTGTTTTGAAATCACAAACTACTATATAGTATATTACGACATGGTAATAATTTCAAGCAAAAATTCGCCATACTTCGTATTTTTTTGACCACGAAAGGAGAACAGGGATTTATTTGTTTTTTCGTATTTCGTGGTCAAAGTAATCAGTATTGAGGCTAAACGCATTGAGCAGATGCCGGACGGCGAAAACCGGCACATCATACCGGCCTATGAAGAAAGTTCGGATAAGGGGACAGAATGGTGGGCGATGAGGGACTCGAACCCACGACATTCACGGTGTAAACGTGACGCTCTAACCAACTGAGCTAATCGCCCGTTTTATAATATAGTATCCGGTTCCTGTTTTCGCAAACTGGAACCGGAAAAAATGATCAGAAAGCTTTGCGGTAGATTTCGAGAATCTCTTCGACGCCGGTGTCGCGCGGATTGCCGCCGGTGCAGACGTCGGCGAAGGCGAGCTTGGCAAGCGCCGGAAGATCCGCTTCTTCGACACCGCGCAATTCGCTCATCTTTCGCGGGATTCCGACGTCGGCGGAGAGTTGTTCGACGGCGGCCACCGCCGCTTTGCGGGCGTCTTCGAGCGTCATGCAGTCCGCCCCCCTCACCCCCATCGCCCGGGCGATTTCACGGTATTTTTCACCGGTTGCGGGCGCGTTGTATTCCATCACATACGGCAGCAGCACCGCGTTGGCGATCCCGTGCGGCGTATTGTAGAAGCCGCCCAGCGAGTGCGCCATCGAATGCACGATGCCGAGCCCGACGTTGGAGAACCCCATTCCCGCCACGTATTGTCCAAGCGCCATTCCTTCGCGCCCTTCCGCCTTGTTTTCGACGGCGGCGCGAAGCGAGCGGGAGATGATCTCGATTGCCTTCAAGTGCATCATATCGGTGAGCTCCCAGGCTCCTTTGGTGATGAATCCTTCAATCGCGTGGGTCAGGGCGTCCATCCCCGTCGCGGCGGTCAGCCCCTTCGGCATCGAGGACATCAGTTCGGGATCGATCACCGCAACGACCGGAATATCATGGGGGTCGACGCAGACGAACTTGCGCTTCCGTTCTTCATCGGTAATCACATAATTGATCGTGACTTCCGCCGCCGTTCCGGCCGTGGTCGGAATGGCGATGATCGGCACGCAGGGCTTCGAGGTCGCAGCGCACCCTTCCAGAGAAATCACGTCGGCGAATTCGGGGTTGTTGATGATGATTCCAACCGCCTTCGCGGTATCGATCGGGGAACCTCCGCCGATGGCGATGAGATAATCGGCCCCGGCCGCCTGGAACGCGGCGACTCCCTGCTTCACGACTCCGACCGAGGGATTTTCTTTGACGTCGCTGAACAGATCATAGGCCAACCCGGCGTTTTCCAGCAAACCGGTCACCTTGTCCACAACCTGAAAACGGATCAGGTCCTTGTCGGTCACAATGAGCGCCTTGCGGAATCCGCGTTTTTTGATTTCATCGACAACGGATGCGGCGGCGCCCGCGCCGAAATAGGATGTTTGGTTCAGGATCATTCGATTCGCCATGATAAACCTCCTCTGGCATGGAAATTGGGATCGTATAAAATAGCATTCCGTTGCAGATTTGCCAATCTCCCCGGTGAATGCTATGTTAACAATCATGGAAAATAATTTTCTTTTTTATTTCGGCTGCTTCTACGGCAACGCGTTGAGCGATCTCTCGGTGCTGCACTTCAGGCACTCCCGGGATCACTATCCCGCCGCGAAGGAGAAACGCAATGTCCGGGACTTTTACAAGATCACCCTGGTCGTCCGGGGCAAAGCCACCCTTTACTGCAACGATGCGGAATTCCAGCTGACGCCGGGGAAACTGTTCCTGACCCATCCGGACGACCGGACTTCGTATGGAATTTCCTCCGATTTCCTGGAGATCTACGATGTGATCATCAAACGGTTCGTCCCGGTCATCCAGCCGGAAAAGCAGACGGGATTGTTCCGGATTTTTTCGCCCGACTTCGTTCCCGAGCCGGATTCCGCCCATATCACCCCCCTGCCCGCCGGCCGGGAAATTCCGCAGATCATCCGCCTGATGTACCTGGAATGCCGCAAAGACTCCGGAGGCGACGGGGAGATGCTTCAGCTTCTGCAGCAACTGTTTTTCCGTTACCTGGAACGCCTCGGCACCCGGAACGCTCCGATCCGGCGCGCCGGTGATATGACCGCGCTGGTCGACCGGCAGATCGAAGACTCCTATCAAACCGGCCTGGACTTTCAGAAGCTGGCGGTCCGGGCGGGCGTCTCACCCGAGCATCTCGGCCGGGTCTACCGGAAGAACACCGGGCACTCCATTACCGGGGCGCTCAAGCAATACCGGCTGCAGAAAGCCGCGGAATTGCTCAAAAGCTCCACCGCGGGTATTCCGGCAATCGCCATTCAGTCCGGATTCCAGGACTCCTCCCTCTTCTTCCGGGCGTTCAAAAAACAGTTCGGTTGTTCCCCCGCGGAATTTCGCAGGTTGCATGGATCAAAATGACATACATACCCAATCATGCCGGCAAAGATCATTTCAGTCCTTGTCAAAAAACTTCTCCCGTCCCATAATACCATTATCGGGAACCATACAAGGAGAATGGCCATGAGAAAACGATTTACATTGATTGAACTGCTGGTTGTGATTGCGATTATCGCAATTCTCGCTTCGATGCTGCTCCCCGCGCTCAATAAGGCACGGGACAAAGCGCGGGCGACCAACTGCGTCAGCAACCTGAGAAGCCTGGGGACAATGCTGAGAGTGTATCTCGACGAAAATCGGAACTTCATCATGCCGTCGGGCAATGTGGACGTCGCCGGAATCTCGAGTACGGACTACCGCTGGCAGGACTATCTCTATGCCTCCCACTACGGCGTGACCAAGGAGAAGAACTGCTTCGCCGACAAGAGCATCACCCCTGTCCAGCCGAAAAATCTCTTCCGCTGTCCGGCCTGGGTTCCGATCGACAGCACCACCACGACTTATTACCTGAGCCACTACAGCATCAACCGCTGTTTCGCCAGCGATGAAGTGATCCGCAAGAGTTCGCAGATCAAATCGCCCTCCGCCCGCGTCACCATGCTGGATGGCGCCTCTCTGCGGGAACAGGGCCGCCGCGCCGCGACGCATGCCATCTGGGAGCGTCACGGCGGCAGGCAGAATTTCGTCTATGCCGACGGCCACGCCGCGGCCCTGAAGATGCAGGAGATCCCGGAAGCGAACTACACCTCCAATCCCCCGGACGACCACCGCGCCTTCTGGGGCAACTATTCGAGGGCGGAATAAATGATGATGATATTCAGGATCGCCGCGGCATTTGCGGCGTTGACGCTGTTCCCGGTTGCGGCCGCGGAGCTCCCCCCGGGCCTCAAAATCGAAAAAGACGGCTCCTTCCGGATCGAGCAGAGCCGCTTTCAGGTGATTCACCTCGGTTCGGGACACGCGGCCTCGAAACTTCAGGAGGTGAAGCTCTCCGGAGCGGCGGAGATTTCAGGCACTCTCGCCGGGGCCGGATTCAAGGCGACGTTCACACCTTTGACCGCCGATTCCTTCCGTTACCGGGCCGAGTTCGACTCCGCCGTTCCGGTGGATACGCTCGGGCTGCTGCTGGAATTCCAGACGGCGGCCACCGGCCGCACCGTGACGGTCGACGGGCGGAGCATCGTCCTGCCGAACCGTTACGACGGCAAGACCGTCGATGTCCTCGGCAAGCGAAAGAGCGGAATTTTCACCTGTCCGCTCGACTCCGGCACGCTCCTGACCGCCGACGGCAAAACCGAGGTGAAGGTACAGGACAACCGGAAATCCGGCCGGGAAACCTTCACCGGCCGCTTCTACTTCCAGCCCTCCGCCGGGAAACTGACCCGCTCTTCCCTGGACCTGGTCATCTCGCTGAAGACGCTTCAAAGCGCGCCAATCGACCTCTCCGCCGCCGCCAATATGGGATTGACCGACCCGGTCGCCGGAGACGGCAAGGGCGGCTGGACCGACCAGGGGCCCGACAACGATCTGCGGAGTTTCAAGCCGGGGCGTTTTCCGGTCGGCGGCAGTTTCTTTCAGGTTTCCTCCGCCGAACAATCCGTGATCGTCCTCGGCCGGAATTTTCCCCGGGAGGCGACAGTCGGGGTTTCCTCGCGCGGTTCTTATCTTTATCTCCTGCATGCGGGCGGCTGGGTGGTTCCCGGCAGGACGGGCGAAATCACAGTCGCCTTCGCGGACGGCTCCACGCAAACTGTTCCGGTAGAATCCCATCGGGATGTCGGCAACTGGCACCGTCCGACCAATTTCGACAACGCTGCCGTCATCTGGACCGGCGAAAACCGCACCGCCGGCGTCGGGCTCTATTTTTCGCAGTTTCAACTTCGCCGCGACGACCCGCGCAAGCTGACCTTCCGCGCCTTCGATCAACAGCTCTGGCTGATTGCGGGCGTCACGCTTGCGGAAAGCGCGATGCCGCGGCAGGGCATCGTAAAAAGCACCGTGATTGCGGAAGGAGCCGATTGGGTGAAGCTCGACTCCCCGCGCACCGTCATCCCCGGCAGTCCGCTCGATTTCTCGGGGATGCTGGATGCCCCGGCCGGCAAATACGGCAAAGTAACCGTGGCCCCCGACGGTCATTTCTCTTTTGAGAAAGCGCCCGGGAAACGCATCAAATTCGTCGGCGTCAACCTCTGCTTCTCGGCCCAGTTCCTGGACCGGCAGGAGGCCGACGCGCTGGCCGAACGGTTGGCCCGGCACGGCTACAACGCGCTCCGCATCCACCACCAGGACAACACATTGGTGAAAAAAGAGGCGGCCGATTCGCTGACCATCGACACCGAACAGCTCGACCGGCTCGAATACCTCTTCGCCGCCTGTAAAAAGCGCGGAATCTACATCACCACCGACGTTTTCGTAAACCGGAAGCTGAAAGAGGGGGACAATATCCCCGAGTTCGTGCCCGGCAACAACTCATTCCAGATGAAGGCGTTGCTGCCGATCAGCCGCGCGGCGGCGGAGAATTGGAAGGAGTTCGCCCGGCGCTGGCTCGGCCACCGCAATCCGCACACCGGCCTCACCTGGGCGGAGGATCCGGCGCTCTACATCGTCAGTTTCACCAATGAAAACAATCTCTATTCCTGGTATAACCAGGTGCCGAAAATCGCCGCGCGCTATCAGAAGCTCTACCCGGAGTGGATGCAAAAAAACCATCCGGACGAGGCCCCCGGCAACGCGACAATCGCCAACCGCCGCTTTCTCGAGTTCCTCTATACGCTTCAACACAGGAGCATTCTCGAACAGGCCGCGTTCCTCAAGGATGAATTGAAGCTCTCGGCATTGCGTACCGACCTCAACATGCACAACAAGATTCCGCTGGCGCTGACTCGCGAAAAACTCGACACGGTGGACGACCACAAATATCACGACCACCCCAAATTTCCGGTCAACAGCTGGAAGCTGCCGAACGCCTACCGGCAGATCTCCGCCATCGGCAGCCTGGGCTACGAAGTGCCGGAATTGCTCTTCGCCCCGCGCCTCTTCGGCAAGCCGTTCAGCATCACCGAGTATAAGTTCTGCGTGCCGAACATTTACCGCTCCGAAGGCGGCCCGCTCATCGGCGGTTACGCCGCGCTTCAGGATTGGGATGCGCTCTTTCAGTTCGCCTGGTCGCATTCGGACCGGGCCGTCGCCGGAGACCGCCCGCTCGGCACCTTCGACTACGCCAACGAGCCGCTGGCGCAGCTCTCCGACCGGCAGACGATGCTGTTCTTCCGGCGCGGCGACGTGGCTCCCGCGCAAGCGGCTTACGCCTGGGATGTGCCGGAGGATTTCTGGAACACCGATATGCCGGTCGAGTATCCGGTGGAATTCAGCCGCCTCGGCTTCATCGCCCGGGTCGGGAGCATGACCGGCAATCGGCCCATTCCCGGAGTCGTCCGCCTCGACGCCGACCAGGCGTCGGGCAAAGCCCCCCTGCCCGACGCAAAGATCG
>JAVBSA010000011.1:0-6754 GCA_031556915.1 Victivallis sp. | reverse complement strand
GTCGTTGCGGAAACCGTTTCCCCTGCTCTCGAAAACAACGTAAAAAGTCCGG
This sequence comes from Victivallis sp., assembly GCA_031556915.1. Taxonomy (GTDB): domain Bacteria; phylum Verrucomicrobiota; class Lentisphaeria; order Victivallales; family Victivallaceae; genus Victivallis. Next base: position 6,702 of record JAVBSA010000011.1, on the reverse strand, counting down.
ACGAAACCGAGGTCCACCTGACGGTGCTCCAGCTCCGGCGGAAGCACCAGCAGTTCCCCCGGCCCGGTGACGACGTCGCGGAACGGAATCCGGTTTTCGCAGGTCCCTTCGGTGATCAGGACCAACTCGGTACCGTTGTGCCGGTGAAGCGGCGTGTTCCGGGTGCTGGCGTGGAATCCGGCGTAGGAAAATTCAATGTCCGTCATGGTCAGTTTCCGCTGAAAAAGTAGATTTGTACTATAATAACCGCAAAAAGTGATATTGTCAAGGTTTGCTTTCGAAAATCGTTTTGCGTATAATTACAATCAGAAAACCGTTCCATTCAATAACGGGGGAGGAAACCATGAAACATTGCCGATTTTTTACTTTAATCGAATTGCTGGTCGTGATTGCCATCATCGCGATCCTGGCCTCGATGCTGCTGCCGGCGCTCAACAAGGCGCGGGACAAGGCGAAGAGAAGCTCCTGCCTGACGCAGATGAAAAACCTGAACAACGCGCTGCTGATGTACGTCGGGGACAGCGGCGACATGCTGCCGTACGTCCGGCAGGTGCCGAACTCGCATCTGCCCTATTCCTGGGAACGCGGATCGTTCGTGGAGCCGGTGGGCCGCTACGTGGGGCCGGTGGACGCCATGCTCAAGGCGGGCGTCTGCCCCGGAACCACCGCCACGCTGGACATCATCAAAAATTCCCAGCGCTACGGAACCGTGAACACCGCGGCCGAATACTGGGAAGTGGACATCCTCTACCTCGGCGCTCTCGGCGACCAGCCCTACGGTTACTGGAAAGAAGATTACCGGACCGCCGCCAAGCAGAAGATCACCCGTTCGAAATCGACCGATGTGATGCTGGCCGACCAGAATATCTGGCTCGACGGCAGGACGGATTCCCGGATCAACCACGGGGGCGGCCGGCTGGATATGACGCTGACCTTCCCCGCCTTCCGGACGCTGATGACCGGGGGGAACCGGACCCACGTCGACGGTTCGGGGCGCTGGATTCCGGCCAACCAAAGCGGCAAATGGACCGCGACCGAACAGGGGCGCAACCCCAAAGTCGCCACCGACTGCCATTACGAACACGGGGGCAGCCGCCCCTACTTCTGGTGAGGAACACGATGAAGATAAAAGCGGCAATCTCGATCGCGGCGGCGGGAGTGGCGTGCACGCTCTGGGGCGTCGGAGTGGCGGAGTGGGATTTCTCCCGGAGCAAAGCCGACTGCGTGACCGGTCTCCAGGCCGAACCGGCCGGAAACGCCGCGCTGCTCCAGGGGGACCGCTTCGACAACCGGAACGCCAAAGACAACCAGGGGGTCTACCTCCGCGTCAACGACGCACCGGTCCTGACCGGGCACGACAACGGGAAACAGGGGCTGCGTTCGATCAACATCCGCGTCCGTTTCCTGCCGGAAACCTCCGGCGCCCAGGCCGTCCTGGTGCGCAAAGACGACCGGAATATCGATTACGGCTACCAGCTTTTCATCAATCCAGCCGGACAGGTCGGGCTGCGGATCAAAAACCTCGACGGCAAAACCATCACCGTGACGAGCAAAAACAAGGTCGCGACAGGCGAATGGAATACGGTGGACGCCACCGCGGATACCGAACGGAGCCCATATAATCTTCAAATCCGGCTCAACGGCGTGGTGACCCGCGCCTCCGGCAAACTGACACGGCTCTCGGATACCGCGGGCCCTCTCGTCATCGGCGGGCTGGAACGCAAAGCCGGTCACTCCGGGCAATATTTCACGGGCCGGATCTCGACACTTGCAATCAGCGACGTCACCCGCGCCCTGGACGAACCCGGCATCGCCGACCCCGCACCGGCGGAGATGAGCGGCCGCAACTTGACCGGGCAGCCCGGTTTCGAGCGGATGGAGTTCGTCTACACCGAACCGCCCACGCCGGAATGTCACGCCGCATCGATCATCGACCTCGGCAACGGCGAACTGCTGGCAACCTGGTTCGGCGGAACCACCGAGGGGCATATCGACGTCGGCGTCTGGACCGCCCGTTATGCGGACAATGCCTGGCAGCCCCCGGTCGAAACGGCGCAGCGGCTGGTGATCGACGGAACGATCTACCCGCTATGGAATCCGTTACTTTTCCGTCATTCTTCCGGCAAAATCTTCCTCTTCTACAAATACGGATTGATCGATAACGGGTTATGGAACGCCTTCATGACCAGCGACGACGGCGGCCGCACCTGGAGCGACCCGGTTTATCCGGGAAAGCAGTTCCACGGCCCCAGTAAAAACAAACCGGTGGAACTGGCCGACGGAACCATTTATTGCCCCGCCGGGGGCGAGAAGATGGAACTTACCCGCGACCTCGGCAAAAGCTGGGAGATCGTCGCCATGCCGAAAACGGAGCTGAAAGGCGTCATTCAACCGGCAATTCTCCGCCACAAAAACGGCGTTCTGCAGGCGCTCTACCGCACCATGGGCGAGAAGAAAATCGCCGCCAACTGGTCGCGCGACAACGGAAAAAGCTGGAGCAAGGCGGAACCGATCGACCTGCCGAGCAACAATTCGGGATTCGACGCGGTGGAATTGGCCGACGGCGCCTTCCTCCTCGTTTACAACCACGCCGAAACACCGGACGGGCGCTGGGGCGGCAAACGCACCCCGCTCAACGTCGCCCTGTCGAAAGACGGAATCCTCTGGGAACCGGCGCTGGTGTTGGAGGAGGAGGCGGGGGAATTCTCCTATCCCTCGGTCATCCGGGCCGCCGACGGCAACATTCACATCATTTACACCTGGAACCGGGTACGGCTCAAGCACGTGGTGCTCGACCCCGCCCAATTGAAAAGGAACGCGCAATGAATCCATTTCCCATGATCCTCGACACCGACACCTATAACGAGATCGACGACCAGTTCGCCCTCATTTACTCATTGCTCGCTCCGGAAAAGATCGAGCTCCGTGGAGTCACCGCGGCGCCCTTCCTCAACGAACGTTCGGTCTCCCCCGGCGACGGCATGTGGAAAAGCCACGGCGAGATCCGCCGCATCCTGGAACTGATGGACCGGGAGGAGGTGAGGGTCGAACCCGGTTCCGAGACCTTCCTGGCCGACCGCCGGACGCCGGTTCCGTCGGCGGCGGCGGAATTCATCATCGAAGAATCGCACCGGATGTCGGCGGAAGGCAGGAAGCTGTATATCGGCGCCATCGCGGCGCTCACCAACGTCGGTTCCGCCCTCCTCCTGGATCCCACTTTGCGCGAGCGGATCGAGGTGGTCTGGCTGGGCGGACACGATTACACCTACCCGGACAACCGGGAGTTCAACCTCCGCGAAGACGTCGCGGCGGCGCAGATCCTCTTTTCCTGCCGCGTTCCGCTCATTCACATCCCCTGCCGGAACGTGGCGAGCGCGCTCAGCACTACCTCGCCGGAGCTGGCGAAAGAACTGAGCGGCGCCGGCGCGGCGGGCGATTACCTCCAGGCGATCTTCGACGACTATCTGCTCGAACACAATTGCGCGGACAAGGTGATCTGGGATATCGCCGTCCCCGGTTATTTCGCGATTCCGGAAGCGACGGAATGGAACCGGATTCCCGCTCCGGTATTGAACTCCGACCGCAGCTGGTTCCTGCCGGAGTCCGGCCATGAAATCACCGTGGCGCGGAAAATGAATCCGTCGATGGTTTTCGGCGACCTCTTCCGGCGGCTCCGGGCCGCCTCGCTCCAACCGGCAGAGGAGAAGACGGTATGAGATTCGGAGACCTCCTGGCTCTGGCGCTCTATTTCATCGCGATGCTGGGGATGGGCGTCTATTTCGCCCGCCGCAACAACAGCACCGAGGAGTATTTTCTCGGCAACCGCTCCTTTCCCGGCTGGGCTGTGGGCCTCTCCATGCTGGGCACTTCGATCAGTTCGGTCACCTTCCTCGCGCTCCCGGCGGCCGCCTACGCGCTGGACTGCCGGCAGTTCGCCCAGTATTTCGGGGTGATTGCGGCGGCCGTGATGGCATGGTATTTCTTCATCCCGTTCTTCCGCCGCGGCGGGATGACCAGCGCCTTCGAATACCTGGAAGCCCGTTACGGCAACGCGGTCCGCTGCTACGCCGCCGTCAGTTTCATCGTGCTGCAGTTCGTCCGCCTGGCGACGATTCTTTATCTGATCGGCCTGGCAATGGCCGAAATGACGGGATTCCCCCTTTTCTGGATCATCGCCGTAACCGGAGTCGTGGTGGCCTTCTACACCGTTTTCGGCGGCTTCGAGGCGGTCATCTGGACCGACGTGGTGCAGACCGTCCTGCTGCTGGGGGGAGGCATCCTCTGCTTCCTCATCATCGGCTGGCGGATGCCGGGCGGGTTCGCCCAGATCTTCGAGATCGGGACGGAATATCGGAAATTCAGCCTCGGCCCCATGAATTTCGCCCTGAAAGAACGCACCTTCTGGGTGCTGATCCTGTTCGGAATCGTCGGGGCGCTCTCCGAATATTCCAGCAATCAAAATGTCATCCAGCGTTACATCGCCGCCAAATCGACCAGAGAGGCGCGCAAAGCGATGCTGACCTGCATCTTCATGAGCTTGCCCACCTGGGGGTGCTTTTACTTCCTCGGCGTCTGCCTCTTCGCCTTCTACCGCGTCTACCCCTCCCCGGAAGCCGCCGGCATCAAGGCGGATGAAATCGTGCCGCACTTCATCTTCGCCGAACTGCCGCCCTTCGTCGCCGGCGGCATCGTCGCCGCCTGCTTCGCCGCGGCGATGAGCTCGCTCTCCAGCTCGATCAACAGCATCGCGACCATCGGAACCATCGATTTCTACAAACGGTTCGGCCGTCCCAAGAGCGATCCGGAAGCGTTCCGCTTCGCCAGGCGGATCTCCTTTCTCGTATCGGCCGGAATGATCGCCGGCGCCATCGGCATTCATTTCATCCCCAAAGAGAGCATCAACGACATGACCATCATCCTCGCCTCGCTGTTCGGCGGCGGACTGCTCAGCATCTATATGCTCGGTTTTTTCACCCGGCGGGTCGGCAACCGGGCGCTGCTGACCGGGCTCGCGGCGGCGCTGGCGTTCAACCTGACGATGATGTTGGATTCACTCGGCGTAATTTCCATGCCGTTCCACTCCTATTGGACAAGCATTCTGGTCAACGGAATCCTCGCCCTGGTAGCCTATCCGCTCTCCTGGCTGCTGCCCGACCGCCGCCCGCTGGAAGGGCTGACGGTCTGGACGCGGCGCGGTTTTCACACGTCCGATTCGAATTTTTCTTGACTTTTGCATCATGTCGATATATAATACTATAACTCAACCAAAGAGAGGAGTGGGTATTATTATGAAAAAAATGATTCTGATGGCGGCGTTTGCGGGGGCGGTCATGTTTCTGGCGGCGGGCTGCTGCACCAAGGCCGACGCGGCCTGTGACGCGGCGAAAGCCTGCGACAAGGCGGCGGTCTGCTGCAAATGCGAAAAGTGCGCCTGCGCCAAGGACGGGAAGAAGTGCGAATGCCCCAAGACCTGCGCCAAACCCGCCGCTCCCGAAGCTTCCGTTGCGAAATAACGTGATGCTTCCTGTTTTCCAAGCCGGTTCCGACCGGCTTTTTTTGACGCTTTCACCTGAACACTTACGGAGTTTCGGTCGGCCATGAAACGCTTGTCTCTTCTTCTTGCCGGTGCGGCGCTGTTTGCGCTGCTTGCCGGGTGCAATACTTCCGTCATCACCGTGCGTCCTCCTTTCGAAGGGCAGAAAAGCGCAAGCGGCCGGGAGGTCGTCGGCAACCTGGAAGCCGATAACTGGGGTCTGTATCTTTTTTATTATATCCCGATCTGGTGCGGCAACTACAACCGCCCCAACAAACGCGATTACGAACCCTTCGCCCATTACATCCGTGACAAATACATCGATATGATGCTGAGCAAGCGCGCGAAACTGCTCAAGGCCGAAGCGGAAGAGGTCGAAATCAGCGAAAGCTCCAGCGGTTTCTTTTCTCTCTGGATCATCTGGCGCCGGAGCAACCACGGCACGGCGGTCGCCGTCAAATCGGGCAAGTCAGGTGGCGATGCCCGGAATTCTCCGGGCCTTTTCGCGCCTAAAGATTGATTGTTGAACATAAAATAAGAAATTAGCGCAACCTTACGTGTTCGCCGGGTTGTAAAAAGAGGAAAGAAGTGCTATCTTTCCTCTTGGCGCATTTTGCAAAAGCAGCAATTGGAAACTTTGGGAAGGATAGAAATCATGAGCCGTAAAGTCATTATCGCCGGTAACTGGAAGATGAACAAAACCGCCGCCGACGGCGCGAAACTGGTCGGGGCCCTCAAGGATCTTGTCGCCGACGTCTGCCCGTCGAAGTGCGAAATCGTGGTGTGCCCCCCCTTCACCTCCATCGCCGCCGCCGCCGAAGCGGCCAAAGGCACCAATATCAGGATCGGCGCCCAGAACATCCATTGGGAGCAGAACGGCGCTTTCACCGGTGAAATTTCCGCCGCCATGCTCAAGGAGATCGGCGTTGAATACGTGATCATCGGCCACAGCGAACGGCGCCAGTATTTCGGCGAGACTGATTGCTCGGTCAACAAACGCACCAAAGCTGCGCTGGCGGCCGGCTTCACGCCGATCGTCTGCATCGGCGAACTGGATGAAGAACGCACCGGCGGCAAGACCGAAAAAGTTCTTTTCACCCAGCTCGAAGGCGGCCTGGCGAACCTGACCGCAGCGGAGATGGAAAAGACCGTCATCGCCTACGAACCGG
>JAVBSA010000315.1:0-3793 GCA_031556915.1 Victivallis sp. | reverse complement strand
AGCGCCATCAGCTGGGAGGCCATGATCCGCCCCTTGCCGACCCTGGCTTCGGCGACCGGAACGCCGAGCTGGTCGCTTTCGACGCAAACACCGACTGCGAGCATATTCAAATTCATCGGCAGAATCATGGTTTCGGCGAGGTGCCCGAAGTTGCCGTTCCAGGAATCGAAGTGCTCCTGTTTCATGCCCCTCGAGATCGGGTGGCCGCCGCCGGGGCCGATGTCGACGAACCAGGCGGCCCCTTCATTGCCCAGCTCCCAATCGGCGCACCACGGAATTTTACCGGATCCTTTCAACTCGAACGAGATGATTTTCCCGCCGTTGTCCGCCCAGCCGCGCAGAACCGGACCGAATTTTTCCAGTGCTTTCAGCTCGGAGGGGGCGATGACGGCGATATCGGCGCCGGCGAGTTTTTCAACCAGCGCCTGGAGTGTCCCGCCGGCCGGGAACCGGGTGTAAACGATGCCGAACCGGTCGAGTGTGCCATCCATTTGAACATCTTTTCCGCCGAGGAGCAGGATTCGCCGATTCCCCTGCCGGATCGGTGCAAAGGCGTCCCGACGCCCGATATGAAGCAAATAACAGTTGCGGCTGATGGAGTTGTCGCCTGACATGACATCCAGGTCGAGTCGGTAATCTCCGGCTTTCAGTTCCTTTTTCAGGAACAGGGCGACTTTCATTGCTTTGCGGCCACCGGGTTCGATGGCGGTAAAGTTTTGCAACTCCTGCCGGCACAGTTCCCCGGTCGGCTCCACCCCCAGCGGAATCAGATTACCATCCGAGGTCCGGATGGAGAACCGGATTTTTCCCGGAGAGAGCTTATGCGGCGAGTCGTTGATCAGCACCAGGATGAAGCGCCAGGTGTCCCCGGCAAAATGGTTGAAATCCTGCTCTTCGATCACCGGCAGAACATCCTGATACACCAGCGATTGAATGGTGGGAACACTCGGATTCGCCCCGGCGACGCAAAGACCGCTGACATCCGGATTGCGGCGGACTCCCTCGATCGACCGTTTGTCGATCTTGTTGAGAATAGCGATGTTGCGTTCCGCGCCGGCGAATTTATCGGCCAGGGAGGCGTTTTTCATATCCCATGCGCCGAGGGGGAGCGCGCCCTGCCGTTCGGAAAGCTCCTTTGCGCGGATATACGACTCCGGCGGAATCGTGCCGTCCGGCGCGAGGTAAGTCTGCGGCGGATCGATCTTTGCGACGTTCCAGCTCCCGGCCGGAATCTCCATGGCCACGTAGGGAATGGCAAACTCTTTGCCCTGATCCCGCCACGAATCCTGAATGCGTTTGTAGATCAAACTCAGATTTTCGGTGATCTTCTGCCACGACACCTTGTCGTCGGGCATCATCACCCGGAAACTCATGCCGACATAGGTGTGAATGTCCACCAGGTCCGTCTTGGGCAGCACATCGATCTTGCCCGAAAGAAGCGGCAGGAAACCGCTCGACGAACAGAAGGCGAAACGGTCGCCGAAAAGCGGCTTTACCATGTCGTAGCACCGGGTCTGCTCCTCGAATCCCGGCGACTCGTTAGCGAAGGAAAACATCACGACCGACGGATTGTTGTACACCATGAAAAGGAACTCGGAAATTTCATCGGCGGCATCCTTCAAATACTTCGGAACCAGATTCTTGCCGACTCCGTAAGTGGACCATTCCTGATAGATCAGCAGGCCGGTTTCATCGGCGGCGTCGTAAACGAATTTGGGGCTTCCGTGCGCGGAGTGCGCCCGCAGCATATTCACGTTGTCCCTGTGCTGAGCCTGAAACAATTCAAGCAGCAGTTTTTTCTGTTCCTCCCACGGCATCGAAAAGCCGCCGCTGCGCCGGAACGCGCCATTGGGCAGAACCACCCCGGTAAAATGGCGCGCCTTCAGGAAAATCGGAACCTGATTGAAACGGAAGTGCTGTCCGTTGATTTCAAAACGGGAGAATCCGAACCGCTCCTGCTGCGTATCTGCAACTCTGTCATTGAGTTCGAGTGTGGATGCCAGTTGATGCAATACCGGATTTTCGCGGCTCCAGCGTTTCGGATTTTCCAGTTTCAGCTTGCCTTCGAGGAGGTTTTCTCCCGGTTGCAGCAGGAATGGCCCGATTTTGCCGGACGCGTTGCCCGGAACCGAGACGTTCCACGCGACGGATTGCGCTTTGCCGCTTTCGTTCACCACACTGGCGCGAAGGCGCAACGTGTCGGTCGCCAGTTCCGGATCGATCAGAACCCGGCGGATGTAAAGTTCGGGAACCAGCTCGATCCACACATTTCCCCACAATCCGGCGCGGTCCCCCGGGGTGGGCCAGTTGTTCAGCACCGCCCGGCGGCTTTTGTCGTTGGTGAAATCGCAGCGGACGGCGAGGATGTTTTTGCCGTTCCAGTTCACCGCCGGAGTGATGTCGAAATAGAATTCGGCGTAGGCTCCCCGATGCATTCCGATTTTTTTACCGTTCACCCAGAGGTGGGTGTCGTACGCCGACCCGTCGAAGCGCAGCAGCACCCGGCCGTCGCTCTTTTTCGCCGGGAGCGTGAAGGTCTGACGGTAAACTCCGGTCATGTACATTTCGCTGCGAGACTCCCGGATGTCCTCGTTCCAGTTCGCGGGAACCTGCCGCGTACTCCAGGCGGAATCGTCGAAACCGGCCTCCGTGCAGCCGTCCGGCAGCTTGCCGACCGGATAATCGGTCAGGTTATAATGCAGGCCGGAAAATTTCCACTCCGGAGATAGAGTTATCGTTTCGCGGCAGAACGCCGTCGCCAGCACCAGGAAAAGCCCGGCGGTGAAAATCGTTTTCTTCATGGAATCCTCTCGGTTATCTTCTGGCGATGTCGAACGGACCGCCGGCCCCGGTGAGGCGCAGCTTGCTGTAATGCGTCTGCCGGACACTGCCATCCAGCCAGGCGGCGTTGCAGAAATCCTGGCCGTGGCGGTAGGCCGTGCAGAAGGCGCTGCTCACCACGGTTTCCCCGTTGGTGCGGTAGCGGGCGGGGTCGGTGTGGCCGTACTGCAGATTTCCGTCCGCCACGGCGTCGGCGAAGCCCAGGCGCAAATGGGGGTTGACGATCCGATTCACCTTGGTGGTAGCCCAAGCGCCGCCCTTCGCCGTCGAATCACATCCGGCATTGTAGCCGTAGGAATAACGGACGTTGCGGTTGCCGTGCGCCCCGCTCGGAGTCGCCGAAGTGGCTTCGCCGCAGATCAGGTGCTTGGGGAGCCCGAAGGTCAGGTCGCCGTCCGACATCACGTCGTCCTTGTTGGCGCACAGGATCCGGCGGAAGGCGGCATTGCGTTCCCACCCCTTGTCCTCCCGGCACGGCACCAGGTTTCCGTCGAAGTCGCCGGAATAGAGAAAGTTGGAAGTGATATAGGTTTTCAGCGTGTTGATGCAGGCGCTTCCCCGAGCCTTCTTGCGAGCCGAGGAAAGCGCCGGGAGCAGCATGGAAGCGAGAATCGCGATGATCGCAATCACAACCAGAAGTTCAATCAATGTGAATGACCGGTTCCGGGTACGGCGCAATGGAGAATGTTTCATTTTCATATCCTTTCCGTTGGCTGCTTCATTGTTTCGTTAATCGGCTGCCAGTTCCCCGGGCGTGCCAAGCAGGAACCGAATGTTCCGCCGGTGCCAGGTATGTGTGATTCCCAATCTTCCTTCGGAACCGACAATCACTGTCGGATAGGAAAACTCGGTTTTCCGGCCGGGTTCGACTTCGCCGGGTTCAGCCGCCGCCAGCGTGGACGGCTCCGACCAGCTTTGCCCGGTGTCGCCGGAGAATCTCATGATCAACCGA
>JAVBSA010000248.1:0-4299 GCA_031556915.1 Victivallis sp. | reverse complement strand
GCAGAGGATCGACGCCAATACGGATACCGCCTATACCATATGCTACATCTCCAACCATAAAGTATTCGGAGCGCTGCAAACCGTCAATGTTCCCAATTACATCCATGAAGCCAAAGTCAGGCATCCTTCCCGCATCGTGACGATCGTCGACAGCAATCCGGATGCGGAAAACCAGGTTCAGAACGGGTTCGGTTCGCTGGCCCAGATCACGCCCGGCGATCTTGTCAATCTGCGGATCGGCTACTGTCACAGCTTCTTTGTAAACGCCGCGTTTGTGGACGGGCACGTCGGCGACTCTCAAAAACTGCTCCAGGAAAACCTGACCTGGTAATAGAAGGAAAATCAACCGTGTTGAAATTTGCAATCCTGTTTGCCTGTATTCTGACGCTCGCCGGCGCGGAACTCTCTTTGCCGGAAGCGCAAACCTTTTCTCCGGCCCGGCCGGAGAGCCTCGGCGTCGCCCTGGAGCGAAAATTCGAATTGAAGGCGGGGATCCGGATCGAGTTCGAGTTCGAGGACGACTCCAACCAGACCAACCCCTATCCCCGGCTGCTGGAAATCGGGAACGGCTTGATCTCTCTTCACCTCGATTGCCGGAGAGGCTTTCAGCGCACGGTCAAAGTCCTGATGACCGATCCCGAAAGCAAGCGTTTCGTCCAGGTTTCGTTCGACTACCTCTATGACTCCGGGCGACGGCACAAACTGGTCTTCACCCTGCAGCCGCAGGCCAACTGTTGTACGCTGCAGCTGGACGATGGCCCGGAAGAGCCCGGTGCGATCGCCTTTCCCCTTCCGCGCCAACCGCTTGAAATCCGGCTCGGCGCGCATCAGAAAGGCAATCCGTCCCGCGCTTTCACCGGCAAAATCTCGAACCTGAAGATTATTTCTCCCTACAGCTCCGCCGCGACTCCGGTATTCAAAGTCGCTTCCACCGCGCCGCCGAAGATCGCCGGGGAATTGGTCCGGCACATCACGGTCTGCTACATGGAAGGGCGCCATCTGGCCTTCCCCGGGGTGACGCGTTTGCCGAACGGCGAATTGATGGCGGTTTTCCGCGAGGCCCAGGCGCACGTCTGCCCCTACGGACGCATTTGCGCGGTTTACTCCGCCGACGGCGGCGAAAACTGGTCCGCCCCCGTGTCGCTTGCCGACACGCCGAGTGACGAACGCGATCCCTCGGTGCAGACCCTGCCGGACGGGCGGGTGCTGCTGACCCACGGCGGCTGGAACAGCTGGATGGCCTACGCCGATACCAGAGACAAGTTCCCCGGCGCGACCGCTTACGTCAAAGCCAAGGGAATCGCCGCGGGCAGTTACTACCTTTTCTCCGGCGACGGCGGCTTTACCTGGGAGAAACCGGTGAAATCGCCCGCGTTTGCCATCCACGGCCCGGCCGTCGCGAAAGACGGTTCCTTCTATGCGGCCACGCTGGAGGGCACGCCGACTTCCCGGTCGATCGTGATGTACCGCGGCAGCTCCGACGCGGCCAAATGGGAGAAAATCTCCACCGTCATTGAGAACAAGACGGTTCAAGCCATTTACCAGGAACCTCATACCGTGTTTCTGCCCGATGGGACTTTGATCGTCGCTTTGCGGTATCCCGCCGACGGCTTCATGCGGCTCTGTTTCTCCAAAGACGGCGGGCTCACCTGGAGCGAACCGCTGAAAACCCCCGTGAAGGGCTACCCGCAGCATCTGCTCGTGCTCCGCGACGGGCGGCTGCTGGCCACTTACGGGTTCCGTTACTATCCCGAAGGAGTCCGGGCCTGCCTCAGCGCCGACGGCGGCCGTTCCTGGGATATGGAGCATGAAATGATCGTTCAGAACAACAGCACCGGCGGCGACATCGGCTACCCGGTGAGCATCGAGCTCGAAGATGGAAAAATCATGACCGTCTATTACAATCAGACCGCGAAGCAGCCGAGCAAATTCATCGAAGCGGCAATCTACCGGCCGGAGAAGAAATGACGCGTGGACGAATCTGCGCCGTCATCGGCGTTCTCCTTTACCTCATCCTCGGCGCGGCGTTGCTCGTCACGCAGAAGAGGGAGCCGCCCGGGGGGAAAGTGCTGACTCTGGCCGTACCCGCCAGCCATACCACGGAAGGGATTTATCTCGAACTGATCCGCGATTTCGAAGCCGGGAATCCGGATGTGAAAGTGAAACTCATCACCGGGGCCGCCCATAACTTTTACCAGAAGGTCATGGTCATGATTGCGGGGAACGCAGCGCCGGATCTGATGTGGATGGGGCAGAGCTTCCGGGAATTCGCCGACAAGGGCGTTTTCCTGGACCTCGCGCCCTACATCCGGCGCGACCGCCTGGAGATGGACCGGTGCGCGCCCGAGGTGCTGCGCTGGTATGAAAATTCCGGCAGGATTTATTCCCTGCCTTTCGGCATCGACCTCTCGATGGTGCTTTACAACCGCGGGATGTTCGCCGCCGCCGGGCTGCCGCCGCCGCATGACGGCTGGACCTATCCCGAATTCCTCGACGCCGCCCGGAAGCTGACCCGGCGCAACGCCGCCGGAGTCACCGAATGTTACGGATACGGCGGCCTCCTGGAGCCCGGCGTCTTCGGCGGCGCGGTATTCGACGCCGAGAGCGGACAAATCCGCTGCGATTCCCCGGAAATGCTCGATTATTTCAAGTGCAATTTCGACCTGTTCCGGAAGGAGCGGGTCTCTCTGTCGCCCGAGGAGTCGCAGGGGCTTGTCGGCGACCCCCTCGATTTGTTCCGCCGGGAACGCGTGGCGATGATTCCGCTGCAAACCCAGAATATGGCGCGGGCGTTCGAGCTGGTCCGTCATCTGGATTATGACATTACGCTGCAGCCCGAAGTGAAACGGCAGTCGCAATGGGCTTCCAGCCAGGCGATTTGCGTGTTCCGCGGCACCCGGCACCCGGAGGAGGCGTGGCGCTTCTTCCGAATGACGCAAAGCCGGAAATTCCAGGTGGCGATGTCGATCCGTTCCCTGCCGGGGCGGCTGGATTACATCGATGAAGCTTTGGCAGTCCAAGGGAACGCGCCGGATAACTACAAGGTGCTGAAAAAGGCCTTCGCAGTCATGGAACCGACTCCGCGCGTGTCGCACTTGCAGGAGTTGACGGCGGTTTTCACCCGCTTCTCCGGCAAAATCTTCGCCGGGCAGCTTTCGCCGGAGAAAGGAATGGCCGCCTGCCGCGAGGAGATGGAACGCAGGATCGAATTGTTCCGGAAAACCGATATGAAAGAGACTTCGCCGTGATGAAAAAATGGATTCCATGGTGTTATCTCCTGCCCAACGCGACCGGCTTTCTGTTGTTCACCGCGTTGCCGGTGGTCTTTGCGGTGGTGCTGGCGTTCTTCCGCTGGGATATCTTTCACGCCCCGCAATTTGTCGGGCTGGAAAATTTCACCGGGCTCCTGGGGTGGAGCTTCCGCGGCGGGCATTGGGTTGCCAACGACCCGGAGTTCTGGCAGTATTTCGGCAACACGCTGTTCCTGATGGCGGCCATCCCCTTGAACATGCTCGTGTCGCTGCTGATTGCGATCCTGCTGAATTGCGCGCTCAAAGGCATGTCGTTCTTCCGCACGCTCTTCTATCTGCCGACCATCTGCGGCGGGGTCGGCGTGTTCCTGCTCTGGGGGCTCATCCTCTCCCCCGAACTCGGGCTTCTCAACCGTTTGCTCGGGCTGGCCGGAATCGACGGCCCCGGCTGGTTCACCGACTATTACTGGGCCAAACCGGCGCTGATCCTGATGGGGCTCTGGGGCGCCATGGGCGGCGTCAACATGCTGCTCTACCTCGCCGGATTGCAGGGGATTCCGCCGGAGCTTTACGAAGCCGCCGAACTGGACGGCGCCGGAGCGGTCAAACGGTTCCGCCATATCACCGTTCCGATGTTGGCGCCGACGAACTTCTTCATCTTCGTCATGTCCGTGATTTCCGGATTCCAGGGCGGTTTCGACGCGGCTTATGTGCTGACCAAAGGCGGCCCCGCCGGTTCCACCACCACGTTGAGTTATTATATTTACAACCACGCTTTCGTCTGGTTCAACATGGGGTACGCCGCCGCAATCGCCCTGGCGCTGTTCGCCGTGGTACTCACTGTGACGATCGTCAATTGGAAACTCGGGGGGCGCGGCAATGCGGCGTAAAACAAATCCGGTAACCGTCTTTTTTCTCTATCTGGCCTTGCTGATGATCGCAATCACAACGGTCTATCCACTGCTCTGGATGTTCTCGGTCTCGCTTCAGGAACCCGGCGGAAGCGTCACCGGCGACCTGCTTCCCGGTTCCCTCTATTTCGGCAACT
>JAVBSA010000707.1:0-3301 GCA_031556915.1 Victivallis sp. | reverse complement strand
CGGGTGGACGCGCATCTGCACCTTTTCGTCTTCGGACTTGATGATCGCGAGCAGTTTGATCCGGTAGCCGAGCTCGTCGGCGTAGCGGAGGTCTTCGAGTTCGAGATCGCGGATTCCCTCCACATGCAGCGGATCCATGCCGAACCAGCGGCCGAACGCGAGCGAGGCGAGGATCGAGCACTTGTGCGCGGTATCGAAACCGTCGATGTCGAGCGAGGGATTTGCTTCGGCGTAACCGAGGCGCTGGGCATCTTCGAGAATGGGCCAGAAATCGGCGCCTTCCTGCTCCATGCGGGTCAGGATGTAGTTGCACGTTCCGTTCATGATGCCGTAAATCCGCTTGATCCGGTTGGCGACCAGACTTTCGCGCAGCGCCTTGATGATCGGGATGCCGCCGGCCACGCTCGCCTCATAGAACACGTCCACCTTCGCCTCTTCCGCCGCGGCGAAAATCTCTTCGCCGTGAAGCGCCAGCAGCGCTTTGTTGGCGGTGACGACCGGTTTGCCCGCCCGGATGGCGTCGAGGATGAATTTTTTGGCGACCGTGGTTCCGCCGATCAGCTCGACCACGATGTCGGCCTTGGCGATGACGGCCGCGGCGTCGGTGGTGAGTACGCCTTCGGGAACCGTCACGCCGCGGTCGGTGGTGATGTCGAGGTCGGCCACGCCGGAAAGAGTCAGTTTGACATTGATCCGTTTGGCGACGACTTCGCTGTTTTTAAGGATATTCTCCGCGACACCGGCTCCGACCGTGCCGAACCCGATGATTCCGACCTTGATTTCTTTCACGTCACATTTCCCGTTTAGCATGATAAATAGTACAATCCTGAATAATATAGCATTGATAAGTTAATTTGTAAAGAAAAAAAAGGAGCCGCTTTCCGGCTCCTTCTGACAAGTGCAATTACTTGATGATATAAACTGGCAGTGGCGGGAAGCCGTTGAATTCCACCGAGCAGTAGCTTGAAGTGTACGCCCCGGTAGTGAGCCAGTAAATCCGGCTGCCCGGCTTGATGTAGGCCGGAAGCGGATTCCGGAAAAGCTCGTACATCACATCCTGGCTGTCGCAGGTGGGACCCGCGATGATGAAGTCTTCGCAGGCTTCGCCGCGCGCTTCGCAATAGAGCGGATACTTGATCGACTCATCCCAGGTTTCGATGAGGCCGTTGAATTTGCCGGTATCGAGATAGAGCCACTTGTCCACGCCCATGGTGGATTTCTGGCTGACGAGCACCACTTCACTGACCAGGATGCCCGACTCGCCGACGAGGGAGCGGCCCGGTTCGAGAATGATTTCCGGCGGATCGTCGCCGAAGTCTTCCTCCAGGTAACGGGTGATTTCCTCGGCGTAAACGTTCATCTCGTTGGTCTTCGAAATGTAATTGGCCGGGAATCCGCCGCCCATATTGATCAGATTGAGCTTGACGCCTTCGCCCTTGAGGTAATCGAAGATATAGCGGACCTTGGCGATGGCGGAGTCCCAGCTGCCGATGTCGCGCTGCTGGGAACCGACGTGGAAGCTGATTCCGCAGGGATCGAGATCCAGCTCCTTCGCCAGAAGGATCAGGTCGATCGCCATGTCGGGGTGACAGCCGAATTTGCGGGAAAGCGGCCAGTCGGCCGTGTCGCTGCCTTCGGTGAGAATACGGCAGAAAACCCGGGCGCCGGGCGCCTCGCGGGAAATATTGCGCAGGTCCATCTCGCTGTCGGTGGCGTAAAGGCGAACGCCCTTTTCATAGAAATAACGGATGTCCGCCGGTTTCTTGATGGTGTTGCCGTAGCTGATCCGGTCCGGCGAAACGCCGAGTGAAAGCACCCGGTCGAGTTCGTACCGGGAAGCGATGTCGAAGCAGGAGCCCAGGTCGCGCAGGAGTTCGATCACTTCGACGGCGGGGTTGGCCTTGACCGCAAAGTAGACGTTGGCGAAGGGGAAGTGCTGCCGCAGTTCCTGATACTTCCTCTCCACGATATTGAGGTTAATGACCAGGAACGGAGAGGGGTGTTTGTCCGCTTCCGCTTTCATGAGGGCCCACTCTTCCTGAGAGTAATAGTCCAGAACGTCAATCCGCATCTTGTACAACCTTTCACAAAAAAAATGTAACGTTCCTGCCCGGAATGCCGCTTTTTCGCGGGGGCGCTCCGGTTATACAGCGGGGAATGCTCCCTCCCTGTAAGCGAAAACCCGGGATGCGATTCCCGGATTTTTTGACAGACCTTAAAGATAATGCAAATCCCCGCCATTTCAAATCGGGAATCGGAAAATCGGGAAAAATATTGAATAATATTTTAATGTTGAGCAGGGGCCGCGCCGTCGTGATTCTCAGTTTTCGAACACCGGATAGTCGAGCGGCGGAATCTTGCTCATCTTCGCCGCCTTGCGCCCCTTCATCAACGCGGTCAGGAGCTGCGCCGCGCGGGCGGCGATCGCCGGGAAGTTCTGGCGGCAGATGACCGCATACTTGAACTGTTTCTGCGCCGCCGGCTCCATCGAATCGAAAAAACCGCCGCAGAGCAACGGTACATCGACCGCCACGGAATGCAATGGCGAGTTGGCGATCAAAGCGGTTCTTTCACCGGCTTCCACCTTCTCCACCAGGGTGAGCTTCCGTCTCCGGATCTCCTCGATCGCGGCAGCTTCGCGCCACCGGGTGATCTCGTTGTCGTGGGCAAAGGAGACCAGAAACTCGCGCGCCCCCCGTTCATAGCATTGGCGGACGAGCTCGCGCGCCCCCATCGCGTTGTCCGTGGTGACCACCGGGCAATCGAGCCCCTCCCAGTAGCGGTCGACGAAGATGTGCGGAACCGGGAGCCCGTTGACCAGCCCGGTCAGCTCCCTGACGCACTGGTCGGTGTTGCCGGGCGGAATGATCAGCGCACCGTCCGCCGCCTTCTGGTAGAGTTTCTCCAGCAGCCGTTTCAGCCGTTTCGGGCTGTTGCCGTGAAGCGCGAGCAGGAGATCGTATTCGGCGCCCAGAAGGTCGTTGAGCGCAATGGCCGTCTCCAGCTCGATCGCCGCCTGCGGCGACCCGAAGCA
Source organism: Victivallis sp. (assembly GCA_031556915.1). GTDB lineage: Bacteria > Verrucomicrobiota > Lentisphaeria > Victivallales > Victivallaceae > Victivallis. Next base: position 267 of record JAVBSA010000707.1, on the reverse strand, counting down.
GAAAAACACGTTGCCGCTCCTGCCCGCCGCCAGCTGCCGGGCGGCGAGATTCGGCACATAGCCGTGTTCCCTGGCCAGTTTGCGGATCATCTCCCGGGTCGATTCCCGGACCCGGGGATCGGAGCGTAACGCACGGGAAATGGTCGAGGCGTTCAACCCCGACAACCGCGCCAGATCGTGAATGGTTACCGGCATAGTTCAAATCACCTTGTAACTGCGGATTTCAAAAGGCTTGAGGCGAAGTTCGACCCGGCCGCCCGCAACCGG
>JAVBSA010000176.1:0-10145 GCA_031556915.1 Victivallis sp. | reverse complement strand
GAGGTAGATGCGGTCGCCTTCGATGTGGATTTTGCGCAATCCGGCATAGCTTTCGACCCGGTCGATCACCTTGCCGGAAGCGTCGAGCACTTCAAGCGTAATGTCGTAGAGGTAGGGGTCCGAGGGGCTCCAGGCGCGCGGGGTCGGAATGTCGAGGAGAATGCGCGTTCCGTTCACCGCGGCCGTCTCCGCGCAATCGACCGAGTGCAGAACCGCGCGGACCCGGTATCCCCGGTGTTCTTCGTAAAAAACCGGATCGAGCGCGAAGGCTCCTGCGTCATAAAGCGGGGTGATCCGGCAGGATTTCAAACCCGCCGGGTGGACGGCTTCGAGCCAGACGGTCTGCCAGATTCCGGTGGTCCGGGTGTAAAAACAGCCGAACGATTCGGAACGGAAGGACTGCTTGCCGCCGGACTGCGTTCCGCTCCGCAATTCGTCGAGCGCATGAAGTACCAGAGTCTGTTCAACGCCGGAGCGCGCGAAAGGCGTGAGATCGACGGTGAAGCTCGAGGAGCCGCCGCGGTGCTTCCCGACTTCATGTCCGTCCAGCCATACGGTCGATTGATAATCGACGCCGCCGAAATGGAGCAGAATTTTACTCCCGCTCCACTCCGTTGGAATGGTGACCTGCCGGGCGTAGAAAACCGACTCGATGAAATCGGTCTCGCCGATGCCGGAGAGCGTGCTTTCGGGGCAGAAGGGAACCGTGATCTTGCGGTCGAATTCCTCCGGGCGCTCGAAGAAACGGCGTTCGACGCCGGATTTGGCGTGGTCGAACCGGAAGGCCCACTCGCCGTTGAGAGAGAGCCAGGAATCCTCCCGGCGGAACTGCATCCGGGGGTATTCCGGGCGCGGAATTGCGTTCATAATCATTGGCGGTAAAGAATCCGGATGTTGCGCAGTTGATAGGTGATGCGGTCTGCGCGGGAGTTGAGGCCGATCCGCAGCTGCCGGATATCCGCCGGAGCGGCGTTGCCGTCAAGCAGCGATACTGCCCGTTTTTCCCATTGCTCCGCCGGAGGTTTCGTAACCGGGAAATGGAAGGTGCGGCCGTGTTCCTTTTCGGTTCCGGCGACTCCCATGACCAGCATCTGGCTGACTTTATCAGCGGGGAAGACTTTCACTTCGAACGAAATTCCGATCGCGTTTTTCAGGGACTCTTTCGGGGGATCCAGAACGAATTCCGGATAAACCCAGCGGTCCACATTCGGCGGAAAATCCACGGTGAAACAGACGGCCTGTTCACCGGCGTCCTTCCGGATCACCATCCGGCCGGAGGAGTTGGCCCGCCACCCGGCCGGATCGGCCGTCCGGACGAGCGGAACTCCGCGTGCCGCCGCCAACATTTTCTCCTGGGAGACGACGGGAATGACGAGCGGAGTCGTCTTCCTGCCGTTGAAGGCGCCTTCCACCCGGAGTTCCCCGCAGAAATCCCGGTTCAACCCGGGGGTGATCCCGAGTTCGAATTCCGCCCGGGCAAACGGCTCCAGGACGATTCGCTCCGGCAGACCGGAGACTTCGGCGCCGGGGAAGTGAACGGTTCCCGCCTTGCGCTCCTCCGAAAGATTGAATATCTGAAGTTTGAAGGCCGCGTTCTCCTTCCGGGGATCGATACGGTCCCGGGCGGGAGGAATGAGGAAATCCTCCGACAGTTTCACCCGGTAGATTACCGTCAGGTCCGCATCCGACGCCGGACGCGCCGCCTGCTGCGGCTTGCGGAACGGAGTCTTGGGCTTCAGGCCGGACAATCCGGTCAGGAAAGCGGGCAGCCGGTCGGCGGTCAGTGCGAGGCTTCTGTTTTCCGCGCGCACTTCGGCGGGAGTCCCGAAAATGTCGATTTTCCGATAGCGTCCATTGGCGATCGGCAGGGAAAATTTGCGCTCAAAACGGTCACCGGGTCTGGGGTCGGCCTGGTTCCGTTCCGTATCCAGCGGCGACAAACTCCAATAAACCAGCGTCTGCGTACCGTCCGGGAGGCGGTAAAGATAACCCCGGACTCCTTCACCAAGCGGCATCGTTCCCTGGAATTCGGCCGCCCCGAGCTGATCGGTCAGGGTGGCAAAGGCGACATAACCCGGCTTGACGGAATAATCCCGCCGCAACAGCCCCCAATCCTTGGCGCCCCGGCGTTCGTTGTAAGGCGGCAGGACAAAGAAAAAGTCGCGGTCGATTCCCAGGGATTGAAGGGAAATCATGGATTTCGGCAGAAATTCGGCGAGAATCATCTCCTGTTCCGGCGAATGGGCTTTGACGCCCGCGAGCTCGCTGTCGAGCCGGGCCGCGCCTTCCATTTCGGAACCGTTTTCCGTGAACCAGACCGGGCAGCCGGTCATATTGTGACGGGCGAGCAGTTTCCGGAGCTCCGCCGCTGCCGCCGGGAAATCCCGCAGCGGCATGTAGGTGTGAACGTTGAAAATGTCGATGTAATCCGCCGCGTTGTTCAATACAATATCCATATGGGGGTGCGGCATCGTGATGGCGAAACCACCGTTCATCACCGGAATCCCCGGCGCACCGGCCTTGAAGCCCAGACAGGCGGCTTTGTAGGCGGAGGCGAAATCCCATGGCGGTTCCGGAACGGAGCCATGGTCGGGTTCGTTCCAGAATTCCCACACGGTCATCTTCCCCCGGAACGCTTCGGCCGCGGTTTTGGCGAAACGGTAGGTTGCAACGAGATCGTCGGGATAGTGGGCGGATTCTTTCTTCGCCCAGCGGGGTGCGTCATGGTACATGCCGGAAATTTGAACGCCGCGTTCGGCCAGAAGCTCCGCGTTGCGCATATAACGGCCCCATTGCACTTTGCCGGGCGCGGGCTCGCAATCTTCCCAGCGCAGCCGTTCCCGGACGATCAAAGTACCGGCGCGGCGGGCCAGTTCGGAAACCGTCTCGAATCCCTCGCCCGGATGAAGGACGTTCCTGGAATCGGGCGCGGCGAGCCAGCTCTGGGCCGAATCCAGCGCGAAAAAGGAGTCCGGGTTATGCTTGCGTGTCCGCGCATCCGGAACGACGGCGAAACTGCGGCTATTCCGGTAGGAGGCCCCGGCGGATTCCACCGCCAGCAGATAATAACCGTTCGGCAGCGCTTCCAGAAGCAATCCGTCCGCGGGCCATTGGCCGCGCCGGAGTTCCGTTCCGCGCCAGTCGCGGAGGATCCACTGTTCCGGGTGGGGGAATCCCGGATTCAGGGTGAAACGCAGCGCTTCGCCCTGCTGGAAGGCAGTTCCGGGCGCATGGGCGCGGATCGCGCGGGCGGCGTCGGCTTCCGCTCCGCCCGCCCCGGCCAGCAGCAAGCAGCAGGCCAGTAATAAACTTTTTTTCATCATTTCCGTAAATCCTGGTTCTGTCAGTTGACCGGTATGGCCGCGGTTCCGGGCAGGGGAATGTAATAGACTGTCAGGTCCGTATTCTCACAGGTGATCCGCAGCGCCTCCTGATAGTCATATTGACTTCTGGCGGCAGCGTGGCCGTCGGTGAAACCGGTCACCCCTTGTTTGCCGTGGGAAAGCGTGAAGGAGCCCGCACCCGATTTGTTGCAAAAATTCCAACTGCCCCGCGTATTCAAATTTCTGGCGGAATCGGTGAACAAAGGAAATAAACTCGGATTTTTCACCTGGGTCAGATTGATGGCGACGTAGGTGTCCGTCACTTTGCGATATTTGTTCATCGGCACGGCCCCGCCGTTTTCGATGCTGGCGATGCCGTAGGTATCCACGTTGATGTCGTTGACGTTGTTCAGCGTCAATTTCGGGCAATAATAGATTTTATCATTGCCGGTCAACACGTTCGGCTCGCCGAGATACACCCGGAACACGCCTCCCCAGGTGAGGTCCCCAAGTTCGGAGTTCTTGGCGAACTGCATCAGGATGTCTCTGTTGTCGCCCCGGTAAAAAGTGCTTGTCATCAACTGCTGCTTGATGTTGTTGAGGCAGGTGTTCGTCCGGGCGCGTTCCCGCGCCTGGTTCAGCGCCGGCAGCAGCATCGAGGCGAGAATGGCGATGATCGCAATCACGACCAGCAGTTCTATCAAGGTAAATTTTCTTCTTTTTCTCATGGGATCCTCCTGTTTTTTGGGCATAAAGGCGTCTTTGAACATACAATGGAACCGGTCAGATATGGACTGCCGAGCCGCGTTTGATGAGGTCGGTCTGAAGATAGAATTCTTCCGGGATATGATTTCCTTTCGACTCCGCGATGCGGTCGATCATGCCGAGCGCGGCGTCGAACTGACCGCTCACGTCGGCGGGTACGGTATCGAGCGGCGGGCTGCCGGTCCGGGTCAGCCGTTCGCAGCCGATGGCGCAGACGCTCAACTGTTCCGGAATCGAGATTCCATGGTTGCGGCAGGCGTTCATCGCTCCCTGGATCGATTCGCCGGAGACGCCGAGCAGCGCAGTGAAACGGAATCCCTCCCGGATGACTCCGGCAAATTTATCGTAGGTTTTCATGGCGGCGATTTCGCCCGAAACGACGCCGCAGTCGATGAGGTCGAGCTCAAGCCCGTGGAGCTTCGCGTAACCGGAAACTCCGCGCACCCGCTCCATCGTCGACCGGTTGTGGGGTTCGCTGAGCAGAAGTCCGATCCGGCGGTGCCCGAGAGAAGCGAGATGGTGCGCGGCGAGGTTGGCGGCAAAGTAATTATCCAAACCGACGCAGCCGGTCTTGAGCCCTTCGAGAGGGTGCCCCAATACGATGGTCGGCCTGATCGAGCAGTAATGCGAAAGCGCGTTCAAATCCGCCTGCCGGAAATCGCCGCCCGCGGGCAATATCACCACGCCCGCCGAGCGCCGCAGCGCGCTGTCGAAATTGTGCGGAACCGGGTTGACGTAGTCGAAGGAATCCACCTTGACGCGCCACACGGAATCCGCCGAATTGATCGCCGCCGCCTTCTCGTTGAGTTCATCGATATCGGCCGAAGGCCAGCGCGGAACCAGAAGCAGAACCTCCTTGCAAACCGCCTCCGCCCCAATCTCCCCGGCGCCCGAAGCGCAGACGAAAAGCCCGCTGCCGGGAGTCGCGGTCAACAGCCCTTCGGTTCTCAGCAGCAGCAGCGTCCGGTCCACGACCGACTGACTGACAGTGTATCGCTTCATAATCCCGCGCACACTGAAAAACCGTTCGCCGTGCTTCCGTTTACCGATCTCCTGACGCAGTTGCGTATAAAGAGTTTCAGCCTTGTTCAACGTCGCTTCCGCCATAATGATTCGCGTCCTTTCACAGCTTAATTATACCATATCGTACAGTCAATGTCAATACCGATACAGACTAAAAGGTTCGATAAACTGTATTGCCTCGGCATTAACCTCTTCCGGGAACTTTGCAAGGGTTTTCACTGTTTCTGAACACTTCTTGAGTGTCAATGTACCACCACCTTGATCTTCGCGTTTTTCTTTTCGACATCGTCGAAAAGAAAAACGCGACGTCACGGCGGCGGCACCTTGCCGCTCGGGATGGGTTTGGGAAGGGCGAAGCGCCTTCCCAAGTTCCGGAAGGGGGGTTAATGCCGGGGAACGTTTTTGGGCGGGTAGCCGAAGAATTTCCGGAATACCGTCGAAAAGTTGAGCGCATTGTCGTAACCGACCCGGGCGGCGACCTCTTTGACGAGGAAGGTGCGTTCCCGCAGCATCGCTTCCGCCTGGTGCATCCGGAAGGCGGTCAGATACCGGTGCGGGGTTGTGGCGAGGCAGCTCCGGAACAGCCGTGCGATTCCGGATTCGCTGACTCCGCCCGCCGCCGCGATGTCGGCGAGCGAAAGGTTCTGCGCGTATTGTTCGTTGATGAGTTCGAGCGCGGCGGCCAGCGGCGCCGGATAGATGCTCTTCGGTTCGGGCGAGGCGAGGTACTGGATGAGTTCGTAACAGATGGTCGAAGCTTCGCGCCGGGCACCGAGATGCCGCGTTTCTTCCATGACGCGCCCGAGGTGGGCGAAGCGGTCGTCGAGGTAATCGACGCTTTCCAGCGTCAGGACTTTGCAGCGGTCGAACCCGCATTCGGCGAGCAGTTGTTTCAGCAGCCTGCCGTAGATGATCAGGCCGATTTTTTCACACTTCACCGGGGTGAGGAGCTCATAATCGTTGTCGGGCGGCAGGATCAGCACATCGTTTTTCTCCACCGTCATATACTCGCCGTTGCAAGAAAGCAGCTGTTCCCCGGACCGGATGACGCCGATGTTGAGGAACGGCGGGTTGACCCGGTGAAAATAATATCCTTTCCAGGTTCGCGTACGGCAGTTCAGCTTGCAGGTGAGCAACATGTCTTCGCGGAAATCGGCCGGATTCCGGTGAACGTAGTGATACTCGTTCTTCACTGCGACAAAGCGCATTTCGGCATCCTGCTGAAAGGGCAGGGCGCGTTTTTCTTCAAATAGTCCGGGATCTTCCAGTTTTTTCATATTGACGATTTTTTAAATGTATTACCGCTTTTTTAAATGTATTATACCATGTTTTTTCTTGTTTTTCAAATTATTTTTATTATACTTTATATGTAGAAAACATTTGGGAGGCTCCTTATGAAAAAATCGTTTACCTTGATCGAACTCCTGGTCGTTATCGCAATCATTGCGATCCTGGCTTCGATGCTGCTGCCGGCGCTCAGCCAGGCGCGTGAGAAAGCGCGCGCTACGAGCTGCGTCAACAACCTCAAGCAGTGCGGTTTCATGATTCAGAGTTATGTCAATGAAAACCGCGGCATCTTCATTGTGTTTGCGAATGCGAGCGTTTACGGGGGCTACGGCCGTCTGTGGGGCGACTTCGCCACCGGTTACGTCAGCAACCGGCTGGTCGATCCCCCTTCGCTGAAATCGCTCTCCTGCCCCTCGCTGCCGCTGGAGGGTTGGGACGGAACCTACGACGGCCTCAGGAACCACACCTACGGCATCTGGAACCTGACCGAATGGATGGATAAGCCGGCGGCCAAGGAGCCCTGCTGGAATTTCACCGACGGGGGAAATTTGCAATTCTACACCTTCCACAAGATGCGCCGCCCCTCCTGCCGGCCGCTCCTCGCCGACAGCCGGAATGTCGATAAAAAACAGAGCTACACCTTCATGCATACGCAGAGCGGAACGACCAAGCCGCTGGTCGACTTCCGCCACCCGGACCGGTCCAACGTCAATTTTGCGGATGGTCATGTCGGGAGCTGTACCCCGGGGCAGTTCATCGCAACCGTTCTGGAAGGACAGGACTCGGTGAAGCCGAGCGTTTTCTGGACCTACGACGCATCGGGCAATCCCCTGAATTTCCGGTGACGGGATGAGAATCGCCCTTTTTCTGGCGTTTTGCCTGCCGCTTCTCGCCCCGGCGGAATTTGTGCGGCAGGAGACCGAATTTTCCTTCGGCGATAAAGCCCGTTGGCAAACCGCCTTCTACGAGGGCGGCGGCGAAGCGGTGTTTGCGGGGGGCAAAGCGAAAATGGCGCTCCATTGCAAAGCCGCCGCGCTCTTCCCCGCAACCGATATCGACCTTCACCGGCCCGCCGGGGCGGTTTGCGAAACAGATCTCCTGGAGGGGGCGGCGGAGCTTCGCCTCTCCGTCGCCGATCGCCGGGGCAGGCAATTCCGGAGCGGCTGGCAGACACTTTCGCCGGGAAAGAACGAAGCGAAAATTTCCTTCGCCGGGTGGCTGGAGAAGGCGGAATTCCCGGTGCGGTTCAGCGCAATTTCACTGCGTTCGCCCGGCGAATCCGCAGTGGTGGAGATCCGAAAACTTTTGTTCTCCGACGAGATTCCGGCGGTTCAATTGCTGGAATTCTCCTGCGATTCCGGGTATCCCGTCAACATTGAAAATCCTGAGTCGGGCAAACCGGTGAAACTCCGGCTCTTCAACAGGAGTTCCGTCCCCATCCGGGCGCTCTGCCGGGTGGAGGTGAGTCCGTTCGTCTTCGAGGAAATTCGCAGCTTCGCCGCCGGGGAATCGTTTGAAATCGCGTTGCCCCCCGCGGAAAAACGGGGGATCCGCTATGGAACGCTGACGCTCGCATCATCGGAAAATCCGGCGCTCCGCCGGGAGGAATCCTTCTCCGTCGCAGTGATGACGCCCGCGCTCCCAACGCAGGAAAAAGCGCGGGGCTTCCTGTTCGGAATCTGCGCCCATCCCCAGCGCTATCCTGTCGCGGACCAGGAGCGGGAGGCCGCCGCCGCCGCGCTCTGCGGAGCCAAAATATTGCGTGAAGACGCCCTCTGGGAGCGGATTCAGCCCGAACAGGGCGTATGGGACTATTCCTCCCTCGACCGGACCGTGGAACTGTTCGCGGAACAGGGGCTGGAATTGGAACTGATCTACAGCTACACCCCCGCGTGGGCGGTCGCAAAGGACTTCGTTCCGCTGAAAAAGGAGCGGCTCCGGGCGATGAGCTCGCGCCCCGATCTCGGCGCCTGGCGTGAGTTCGTGCAAAGAACGGCGGCGCGTTACCGCGGTAAAATCCGCTTTTTCGAGGTCTGGAACGAACCCGACCTCTACAGCTTCTCCAATTTCAAGACGGAAGCGTATATCGAAATGCTTAAAATCGCAGGCGAAGAGACCCGCAAGGCGAATCCTGAAGCGATCATCCTGACCGGCGGCTACACCTGCATGCCGCCCTCGCGCTCGCTGAACGACCAATTGCACCAGGAGAAGACGCTTGTCCGGGCGAGGGGCTCCTACGACGTTCATGCTTTCCATGGGCACGGCCCTTTTGTGAGCTATGCGCCGCAGATCGAGCGGCTGGTCGAGATGCGGAAACGGCTGGGCGTCACGGAACCCTGGTGGGCGAACGAGACCGCATTGCACTCCGTCCACAAGGGCGAGCAGGGGCAGGCGGAAGCGCTTTGGCAGAAGCTTTTTTTCAGCTGGGCGAACGGCTCCATCGGCTACAACTGGTACGATCTGCGGAACGACGGCGTCAATCCGGTCAACGTGGAACACAATTACGGGATGGTCCGCAAGGATTTCAACCCCAAGATGGTCTATGCGGCTTACAACACCATCACCCGGAACTTCGCCGGGGCGGAGTTCGAGGAAACCGTCACCGTTTATCCGGCGCTCCGGCTTTACCGTTTCGGCACGCTGTTCGCCGGCTGGAATGAATCGCCGGATAAAGCGGAACGGCTCCTTCTGTTCAAAACCGATGCGGCAAAGGCGGAACAGTTCGATCTTTTCGACAACCGGTCGCCCATAACGGTTTCGGAGGGCTGGGCTCTGGTTCCGGTGTCGAACGCTCCCTTCGGGCTTCGTTTCGCGAGTAAGGCGCAAGCGGTCGCCGAACCGCTCGCCCCGGCGGGGGCACAGCTGCTTTCGCGCGGCGAAAACGTCATCCGGCTCCGGCTGGCGAACCACTTCCCCACCCCGGAAACGTTCGAACTTGCCTTGCGGTTGCCGGACCAAAAACCGCTTCGTTATCAACTCGCCGCCGGGGAAAAGCGCGAAGTCGCCATTCCGGTCTTATGCGAAGCAGAACCCGCGCCGGGCAGCAGAATCGGCGTCGAACTGAAAATCCGAAACCTCGCGGGTTTCCTCACCTTCCCGGTGCGTTCCGCCGTCCGGATCGGAACGGAGTTTGCGGAGGCCCCCGATTTCGTCTTGAATGAGCGGCGGCAGCTCACCAGCCTGGTTCCGGCGGATCCCGCCAAGGCGCACCTCGAGTGGAGGGGGCCGGAGGATCTGAGTGCGGAAATCCGCCTCGCACTCACACCCCGCACCCTGAAGTTGAAAGCCGTCGTGACGGACGATGTTCATTTTCAACCCTTCCGGGACGGCGAAAGCTGGCTCGGGGACAACATCCAGCTCGGCCTCCAGGCCGGGAACAGAAAGTCCTGGGAAATCGGCCTCACCCGTCTCGCGGACGGCTCGTCGCAGGCGTGGATCTGGGACGGCCCCTTGACGGCCGCCGCCGCGATCAAGCTTGAAACTTCGCGCTCCGAAACAAAGAAGCAAACCAGTTATGAGGCCGAGATTCCGCTCGAAGCTTTGAATATGGCCGGGGAACGGGCGATCCGTTTCAATCTGCTCGTCAACGACAACGACGGCGAGCTGCGCAAAGGATTCCTGAGGATTGCGCCGGGGCTGGGCGAAGGCCGCACCGCCGACGAATGGCCCATCCTCGTCGAAAAATAGGTTCGCAGTTCTTTTTTTCCGTAAAATATGTGCTATATTAAGCCTTCGTATCATGTTTTA
>JAVBSA010000048.1:0-3206 GCA_031556915.1 Victivallis sp. | reverse complement strand
GAAATTCCACGCCGGCAAAGGACCGGTGGAGTTCAAGCTCAATCTGGTATGCCGGAAGCGTTTTCCGGTCGCCGACTACACATGGCAGCTGAAGGTGACGGATCAATACGCTCAAAAAGTTGTGATGGAGAAGAAGGAAGCGTTTGCGGGAGAGGAGTTTCCGGCGTCGGTCATGCTCGACCTCCCCAACGGCCAGCACACGGTGGAATTTGCGATCCGCCGCGGCGACGTGAAAATTCTCGATTTCAAAGAAAATATCGCCCGGCTGATGCCGGAAGCACTTGCCGCCGATCCCGCGGTAAAGCATTGGGAATACGAGTATTCTCCGCTCGGCGGCGTTCACGGCTTCGTTTCGGCCGAAGAGCTGGCGCTTTACGGCGGCAACTGGATCCGGTTCGAACACCCCAACTGGAAAAACAATGAGACGGCTCCCGGCAAGTTCGACTTCACCGCGATGAAAGAACGGCTGAAGCCTTTCATCGACAATAACATCCGCCCTGTCATCCTGCAGTGCCTCTACCATTATCCGGAGTTCGCCCCGATCTCCGACCCCAACAGCTTCGCCCTCGGCTACGGCCGCCATTTCCGCCGGGAGGCGGAAGCGTTGAAGGGAACGACCCGCTACTTTGAACTCGGCAACGAAGACAACGGCCACACCAAATTTCTCTATACCGAAGTGGCCCGGCACGCGGCGGCGGGAATCCGCGCCGCACAGCCCTTCGCCGTGCTGGCCAACAGCGGCACCGCTCACATCGATTACAACTGGCTGGAATTCCAGCGTTCGCGCGGGCTTCTCGAAGTGCTTGATGCGCTTTGTGTTCACCCCTACACCAACAACTCCACCCCGTCGCAGGATGTCGGCCCCGAGAAGGGGGATGTCTACGCCAAGCTCACCCAGCTTCACGACATCGTCGACCGCGCCGGCGGCATGAAACAGCTCTGGAGAACCGAATACGGCTGGCCCAACAGCAGCAATCCGCGGATGGAGCACGACCGCGCCGACCTCTATGTGCGTGAAATGTTCGTCGGCGACATGGCCGGGCTTGAAATCAACGGACTTTACACCTGGGCAAGGGATTACGGGATCATCGGCCGCCCCGCCGGAGTCGCGATCCAGGCGTTTTCCCGGATGCGGCAGGGACGCCGTTTCGCCGGATTCTACCGCGAAGGCAACATTTATGTGGCGGTCTATGAACGGAACGGCAAAGGAACCGCCGCCGTCTGGCAGGCCGAGGCCGGAACTCTGCCGAATCCGGTGAAAGGGGAGGCATGTTTCGATCTCTTCGGCAATCCTTTGAAGGCGGAAGAAACAACGATTTCACAGAGCCCGGTTTACGTGCGCAACGCGGAGCCCGGCGTTCTTCGCCGCGCCCGCGCCAATCAGGCGGCGATCGCCAAAGCGCGGTTTGAAAAGAATGCGAAAGGATTCCGTTTCAACCTTGGCTCCGGGCCTTTCGGCGCGCTCGAACAATGGAGCAAGGGGCAGGGGAGTGTCGACGCCAAAGAGCAAGCCGCCGTTTCGCGGCTGCTGGATTACGCCGTCGCCGCCGCCCGGCTGGATGACGCGATGAAAGTCGCAGGGAAACAAGAACTTGCGTCGCGCCGCGACGCGTTGGAGAAAGCGGTTCTCGCCGCCCACGCCCGGCAGGAAGACATGCCCGGCGTCCGCTATCTGCTCGACTACGCCGCAAAACTCGAAGCCGAGGCCGCAATCGACGGCAAGGCCGAGAGCAAGCTTTATGCGATGAGCCTGGCCGTTTACGATCTGGCCGGCCGCCTGGCGCGCGACGGCTTCCGGGTGCAATACGGCGTTTTCGCCAATCTCTATATGAAGCAGGGGGAGGCGCTGAAGGAACGCCTGGTCTTTGTGCCCGGCCGCCGCACCGCAGTCGCCGCGCGGATCAGTTCGTATGCGGAGAAGGAGACGGAGGCGCTGGTTCGCCCCGTCCTGCCGGCGGGCTGGAAAGCGGTCCCGGAAACGCGGACAATCAAGGTGTCGCCCGGTTCGCCCGTGTTCGCCGACTTCATGATCGAGTGCCCGGCCGGGGCAGGGGCGCGGAATACGCTGGCCGTTTCGGTCGAGCTGCCCGGCAGGCCCGCGCGGGTGACCTCATTCAACGATCTCGAAATCGTTCCGGCGCTGACGGTCGGTTGCGAAGCGGTGGCGGGAGCGCTGCCCGATACGTCGTTGACGGTGGTGGTGAACAACCGCGAAAACAGCGCCATATCGGGGGAAGGCGTGATCACCACCCCCGACGGGAACCGGGAGCTCGCCCGGATTTCGGTGAAATCGCTTGCGCCTTACAAACAGGTGAAGATCCCGGTCAAACTGAGCACCGTCACGCCGGAGGTGACGAAGGAATGGATGCTTGCCGTCCGCTTCAAACTCGACGACGGCCGTGAATTCAGCGTTCCCTTCGACGTCGATTTCGTCCATGCCACCGCGGTGGCGCAGGCCCTGAAGATCGACGCCCGGCTCGATGAATGGAACGATGCGCTGCCGCTCAAAATCAATCGCGAGGAATACACCCGCGGCTCCTACGGCGACGGCTGGACGCCGGAAGATTGCAGCGCCGTCTCCAAAATGATGTGGGATAAGAATTACCTCTATTTCGCCGCCGCGGTCAAGGATCAGACCTTCAATCAGCAGTTCACCGGCGACTCCACCTGGCAGCAGGACAGCATCCAGATCATCTTCGCCGATGCGGAAGAACGGAAAGCCTTTGAAATCAACCTTGCCCTGACGCCGAAGGGACCGCAAGCCTGGGGCGGGCGGCTGCTCGCCGAGGCGAAAGTGGCGATTGAATACCGTGAGGGGACGATTTTCTACGAAGCGGCGATTCCCTGGTCGGCTTTCCCCGGTAAGCTCAAAGAGATTCCGGAAAAGCGGGAATTCCTCTATGGAATCGCGGTCAACGACGACGACGCGATCGTACCGAGGCGCTTTCTGGAACGGTTCGAAGGCAGCATCGTCCACGGCAAAAAGATCGACTCCTTCGCCCGGGTAACGCTCGGCGGGGAGGCGGTGCGCGCGGAAGCGAATTCCGAGGTTTTCGCCGACGATTTCTCCGGCGATACCCCCGGCAAGGCGCCCTTGAAATGGTTCTACCACCGCAACAACCTGCCGGAGAATGCGATCCGCGTCGTCCCGCTGCCGGAGGGCGGCCAGGCGCTGCGTCTCGATAACGGCGCCGGCCCGAAACCGA
>JAVBSA010000259.1:0-2906 GCA_031556915.1 Victivallis sp. | reverse complement strand
GCCCTTCTCGCCGCCGAAGACGCCGAGCCGGTTCTCGCCCTGCTGCCGGAGAATCCGGGCCTGATCGGCGCGGTCACAAAACTCGGCATCGAACAGAAGGCGAAGCCCATCGTGCGGAAAATGTTGATGGACAACTACGGCAACCTCGGCGACGAACAGGCCTTCTTCCAGGTCGTCACGACCGGCCAGACCCCGGAAGAATTCCGGGAGTTCGCCGACGCACTCTGGAAGCGCACGTTGCAGTCCGGCCGGAACAACGCCTGGCTCCTGCTCGAGCGCGGATTGGCCCTGGCCGGCAGAGGATACCGGCCGGCTTATCATTTCCTCGCCGAAAACTACCGGAACGCGCAATACGGCAATGCCGTCAGCCGCATGATCGCAATCTCCGATTGCGGCGAAGAGGATTTCCCCGCCTGGTACAAAGCCAACAAAGACAAGCTGCAATTCAACCCTGTCACCAATCAGTGGAGCGCCAAACCCGCGGAGTGAATATCATGAACGGACGAAAATTGATTTTCTCCGCCCTGCCGCTGATTCCGCTGCTGTTCTCCAGCTGCGCGACCGCGCCACAGGAGGCCGCGGAACGGATTTCGATGGCAGAGCTGCTCGACGAAGGGAACGGCATCCTCAAGAACAACTCCGCCCTTCTGCATCACTGCATGATGCTTGTAAAATTGCCGGAAAATCCGACCGGACAGGAGGTGGAATCCTACCTCGCGACGCTCGCCCGGTTGAGTGCGCTCGGCCGGGAAGAGTATTCCTACGGCAACATGCTGACCGCCAAGCTCTTTCAGATCGGGCCGGAACACCGGATCCTCCTCGTTCCGCACCTCGAACAGCGGGCGTTCGCCGGAGCGTTCCTCTATCTCACCGGCGACGACCGGGAAGCCCTGAAAAACGCGCTCGCCGAGAACCGGAAATGCCACAGCATCATCGCATACGCCTGGGGCGTCGACGCGACTGCGAAGGAAGCGCCGCTTCTGCTCGGCCTCCTTCGCGATCACCCCGCGCTATACCCCTTTGCGGAACGCCTCGGGCTCGGGCGGGAGGCGGTCGACGCGTTCGCCGGAGCCTTCCGTTCCCGTCTGCGCCACATGGCTTACCACGATGCGATCCGCATGGCGGATTCCCTCTGCAACGCCATGGGCCGGGAAGCGTTCGCACGGTTCGCCGACGAATGCTCCGAAGATATTCCGGCGGATCAAACCGGGGAATTCTCCGTCCCCCTGATCATCCTGGCCCGCCAGGGCGGGGCAAAAGCCTTTCATCGCCTGGCGGCTTTGGAAACGGAACAGCCGAAGAAGCTCTTTACCGGCGTCCAGCAGTTGATCTCTCCTTACGAAAGAGATTTTGCAGCCTGGTATCTGCGGAACAGCGGAAATATCGTATTCAATCCGGAGTTGAAACTCTGGCTCGCCAAAGACGAAAACATCAAGCCGGAATGGAATCTGCCGTGGTTCGGCAGAAACTGCGGATCCGGAATACTATTTTTATGAACAGGAGGTTTTTTATGCGGAATCGAATCGGACTTTTATTGGGATGCGCCGGCCTCGCCGCCGCCGCCGGATGCGGCAGTATGACACAGGAAACCCCCACCCTGGCGGAGAAAAATCTCCTGCTCGAAAAAGAGGTGGTCTCTCTCCGCGCGGAACTGGCGGCGAGGCAGGAAAACAGCGTCGAGCTTGCCGAGCTCTTCGACCTCTATTTTCAACACGGCAGCCTCAGCCCGATCCTCGCCAGGCGTTACCTGAAAACCATCCGGCTGCCGGAGAATCCGACCCCGGCCGAAATTACCGAATACCTCTCCCGGATCTACAGTCTCCGCCGGAGCAATACCGACGAGGAATTCATCGCCCTGACCACAAGCAAAATCGCCGAAGTCGGCAAGGCAAACGCCGATAAGCTGATTCCCTACTTGAACTTCACCCCGTTCTGCCGGGCCCTCGTCAACCTCTGCGGCACGGAGAGCAAAGAGTTGCTCCGCCAGGCTCTCCTCCAAAACCGCGACAGTGAACTCACCCGCGCCTATACCCGGCTGCTGACCCCGGAAGACGCCGATAACGTCATCGCCATGCTGCCGGAAAATTCGGGTCTCCTCAGCGCAGTCAAACAACTCAACCTCGAAAAGCGCGCAGTGCCGGTCATGAGGAAAATTCTTCGGGAAAGCAGCGGAAACATCAACTACGAACGCGAATGGCTCCAGATGATCGCAGACAATTCCACCCCCGAAGAAAATAACGCCCTTTACGAAAGCCTTTGGCGGCGAACCGTCCAGCAGGGAATGCGCAACAACCGCTGGCAAATCGCGGAACGGGGCGTCCGGCTTGCCGCCAGGGGGTTCCAACCCGCGTTCACCTATCTTGCGGAAAACCACCGGAACCTCGAGCGGAACGACACCGTCAGGCAGCTCCAGGAAATTTCAAACTGCGGCGACCAGGATTTCAACCTCTGGTACAACGCCAACAAAGATAAAATCTACTTCAACGCCGAAACCATGACCTGGGATGTCCGCCCATAGCACCGCTATCCCGATCAGGCGCCGTGGGAACAAGAGGAGGCGCTTCGCCCTCCTCTTGACTCCTCCAGACCGGCAAGGTGCCGGCGCCGACGCGGTTTTCGCTGCGCGAAAACCGCTGACAGGTTTTTGGGGCGTATGAGTGGGCTGGTACTCTTGGGACGTTGTGAGCATAAAAGCGGTTGGCTGGCCCCGCACTCTTCATACCGGCGCGGAACCAGCCGGACGCTCTTATGCCCCCCGTTCTTTCTGGTTACCAGCGTTCTTTTATCCCACAAAAAAAGTCAGCCTTTTCGGGCGGAGCCCGAAAAGGCGTCGGCGCCGGCACCTTGCCGGTCTGGAGGAGTCAAGAGGAGGGCGAAGCGCCTCCTCTTGCTCCCACGGCGCCTGA
>JAVBSA010000488.1:0-2969 GCA_031556915.1 Victivallis sp. | reverse complement strand
CAAAGACTCCCTGATCGAAAAACATTACAGCCGCAAACACGGAAAGAATTCCTATTATGGACAAAAATAGCCTCGCCCGGTACAAGATCCACTTCATCACCGGCAGTCAGCACCTTTACGGCCCGGAAACGTTGAAGCAGGTCGCCGCCAACTCGCAGGCCGTGGTAGACTCCTTCAACCGCTCCGGCGAAATCGCGCTGGAAATCGTCTGGCGCCCGACCGTTACGACCTCCGCCGAAGTGACCGCCGCTCTGGCGGCGGCCAATTACGATCCCGCCTGTGCCGGAGTCATCTGCTGGATGCACACCTTCAGCCCCGCCAAAATGTGGATCAACGGCCTCAATCTCCTCCAAAAGCCGATGTTGCACCTCAACACCCAGGCGAATTGCGACATTCCGTGGAGTTCGATCGACATGGACTTCATGAACCTCAACCAGGCGGCGCACGGCGACAGGGAGTTCGGCTACATCTGCACCCGCCTCAGGATCAACCGCAAGATCGTCAACGGGTTCTATGATTCGCAGCGTGTCTGCCGGTCGGTCGGCGTCTGGGCCCGCGCGGCGGCGGCCCGGCTGGACAGCCAGACCATGAAGGTCGCCCGGATCGGCGACAATATGCGCGAAGTGGCCGTCACCGAAGGCAACAAGGTGGACGCTCAAATCCAATTCGGCTACGCGGTGGACGGCTTCGGCGTCGGCGACATCCTCAAATACGTCGACCATGTGACCGATGCGGAAGCCGGCGCACTGGTGAAGGAGTATGCCGACCTCTACACGATTCCCGACCGGTCGGAGAAAGCCATGCGCTCGATCCACGCGGCGGCGAAGCAGGAGATCGGAATCCGCGCCTTCCTCGAAGCGGGCAACTACACCGCTTTCACCACCACCTTCGAAAACCTCTACGGCTTCGACCAGCTCCCCGGCCTCGCCTCGCAGCGGTTGATGGCCGACGGTTACGGATTCGGCGCAGAGGGCGACTGGAAAACGGCAGCCCTGCTCCGCACCATGAAACTGATGGCAGCCGGCCTCCCCGGCGGGGTGAGCTTCATGGAGGATTACACCTACCACTTCGAACCGGGTCGCGAACGCGTCCTGGGAGCCCATATGCTGGAGGTCTGCCCCTCCATCGCGGCCGGCAAGCCCACGCTCGAAGTCCATCCGCTCGGAATCGGCGGCAAAGCGGATCCGGCCCGGCTGGTGTTCACCACCTCCCCCGGTCCCGCCATCAACGCGACCATGGTCGAATTCGGCGATTTCTTCAGCTTGATCGTCAATGAAGTTGAAGTCGTGAAACCCGACGCGCCTCTCCTGAAGCTCCCGGTGGCCGCGACCGTCTGGATTCCTCAGCCCGACCTCGCCGAAGGAGCCCGCCAGTGGATCGAAGCGGGCGGGGCCCATCACTGCGTCAATACCCCGGCCCTCACCACGGAATATATGGAAGATTACGCCCGCATGGCGGACGTACAACTGGTCGTCATCCGCTGAAGCGGGACAAGCCGGCATTGTCCGGCTTGTCCCGGCAAATTACCACTTGCCGGCGTTGAGGTCCGGTTTCTGGAAGAGGTCTTGAAGGACTTTCTTTTCAACGATGCCGCCGGTTTTGTCGGCGGAGGGCGGCAAAAGTTCCCACCTGCCGCCGTCGAAGACCGGCGTGTTGAAGGAATGCTGACCGATATTTTTGGTTTTCTCCTGAAACTCCATGCAGCTTCGGATGCATCCTTTGGCTCCGCAGACGGCGAAGTAACCGGTATGGTTCATGATCTGCCGGTAATAGGGGTTGACGTGAACGCCCGGCGGAACTTCCGGGCTTTCGCGGCTCCATCCTCCTTGCGCCAGGGTGTACCCGATGCGGTAGGCGACCTCCTCGGACATGTCGGTCTCGGTGATTTCAAGGTTGAATCCGGGCAGTGCGCGCTTCAGGAAGGGCGATGCCTTGTAATTGATTCCGTGATGGGTCGCGGTGCACCGGCCCATGTGGACGTCTCCCCACTGATATTCGCGGCCGTCGAGATGGATTGGGATCGGCGGTTTTTCGTCTTTGCCGGGGATGGCGTTGCCGGGGCAATCTTTGACGCACTTCATGCAGCGCTTGCAGAGCGTGCCGGGTTCCAGGATCGGGTCCGGTTCGAGTTCGGCATCGGTCAGGATGTTGCCGATCCGCACGCGGGGGCCGAATTCCGGGTGGATAAAGACCTTCGACCAGCCGATTTCGCCGAGTCCGCAGGCCATTGCCGCGATCCGGATATTGAGGTTGACCTCCGGCACGGGGCGGCCGGGCGCGACGGGATCGGGGTTGCTCGGGTACATCTCGGGAACGCCCGGATAGACGGCGACGGCTTCGTGGCCGTGGTCTTCGATCATGCGCGCCAGTTCGTAGGTCAGCATGGGCCGAAAGAGGGTATTGAGCCGGTTGTACGAATAGTAGGTATAGTTCGGCCAATAGGTTCCCTCGGTGATTCCGCGATAGGTACTGCGCGGAATCGGTTGAACCAGGGAAATGACCGAGCGGCAGCCTGGAAAAATGTTCGACGGATGCATCCGTTCGGGAGCTTCTGCAAAGCGTTCGATGTTCGCAATGCCGACGACTTCGACGCCGCCGCCGCCCGCACCGAGCTTGCGGGCGAGTTCTTTGATCATTGCGGAGTTGAGTTTCTGTTTCATTCTGCCACCTCTTCCCGGAAATTCCGGGTATATTTCTTCTTGAGCAAACCGCGCCGTTCGAGGGCGGCGAGACATCCGCGCCCGCAGGCCGCGCCGATCCGTTCGACGGTGTCGAAACGGCCCCACCCGGCGTTCACCGCGCCCGCCTTGCAAACCTGACAGAGCTTATTGCAGCGTTTTTCGCTGTTCAACGCTCCCGACGGGCATTCGGCGACGCAGCTGCCGCATCCAGAACAAAAATCCCCGTCGAAGGGGGCATCCGCTTCGAATTCGAAATCGCTGAGCAGCATGGCGAAACGCTGCAAGGGG
>JAVBSA010000626.1:0-4180 GCA_031556915.1 Victivallis sp. | reverse complement strand
GCCCTTGGCGCCGCGGATGTGCATCGAAACCTCGTCGGTCGTCTTGCCGCCGGCAACCATCACGGCGGAAACGTACACCGGAGTGTCGCCGGGAGCCGCGAGCTCGAAAAATTCACCGCT
The DNA here is from genome assembly GCA_031556915.1 of Victivallis sp. Classification (GTDB taxonomy): domain Bacteria; phylum Verrucomicrobiota; class Lentisphaeria; order Victivallales; family Victivallaceae; genus Victivallis. The sequence goes on along the minus strand of JAVBSA010000626.1, from coordinate 4,060 downwards.
TTCACCGAGAACTTCGACCTTCTCGCCCTTCTGCAGCTTCAAAACCACCGCGGACTTCATTTCCGGCTGAAGCCGGACGTTGAGCAAATCGGCGGATACCACACCCTCGGAACCGAGAGCGGGGAGCGCCGCGAGAACCGTTGTGAATGCAAATGCGAAGAAACGTTTCATTTCAATACCTCCTACGGGTTGACTTTCATGCCGTAACCTATATGCCGAACGACGGTTTTTCAACCGGATTTCAAGGAAAATAACGGTTTTTTCATTGACAACACCTCTCCTCAACGGTATAATAGATGGATGGAACGCAAAGTCACCATTTCAGATATCGCCAGACTGGCGGGCGTGAGCACCAGCTCGGTCTCATGTTACCTCAATCATCCGCAACGGGTCGGAGCGGCCACGGCGGCGCGGATCCGTTCCGCCGTGGAACGGACCAAATTCCGCCCCTCTTACCGCCGGCCCGGCCCCAAAAGCGGAGAACGCGTCGGCCTCCGGAGCGGCAATATTCTCTTTCTCGACCTCTCTTGCGGGAGTTCCGCTTTCACAAACTGCCTGGCACAGGCGCTCCGGGAACGGAAATTGCGCCTCCTGTTCGGCGCGCCGGACCCGGAACGCCCGCTCGCCGAAGGCTGCGACGGCGCCATCCTCTTCGGCGAATGCGATGATCCGGAAGGGCTGAAGCGGGAACTCGAAACTCTCCCCGTCGTCCACTGCCGGGAACGGAACGGCGACGCCGTCGGCGGCTGGAAACAGCTTGCCTGCGATAACGGGGGAACAGCTCTGCTGGCCGTCGAATTCCTGCTGAAGCAAGGACATAAGAAAGTCGCGGTATTCAACCCGGATACAGATGATCCGCTGTTGACCGAACGGGCAAGCCGCTTTGTCGCAACGGCGCGGCGGCGGAAGCTCGGAACGACCGTGATCGCCGCAAAACCGCAGGAAGGTCCCGCGCTCCGCTACCGCCACCTGGCGGGTGAATTCCTGCGGATGCCCGCCGGAATCACCGGCGCCTTCTTCGTCTCCGATGAGGCTCTCACCGGGGTCTGGCAACTGCTGCGGTACGAGCGGAAGGAGCCGGACCTGCGTTACCTCATCGGCTGCGGCAACAACCGTACCGCGCTATCGTTCCTCTACCCCCGGCCGGCAACCATCGACCTGCGGCTGCCGGAGCTGGCAAGCCTGGCGGTGGAGGAAATGCTTTCCTTACTCCGGAACGATTCCCAAAACAAAACCGAAATTACCCTGAAACCCATCCTGCTCCCGGGGGATTTCGAGGGATCGTTATGAGAAGAAAATTCACACTTCCGCTGCTGGTCGCAGCGGGCATGGCGCTTGGCGCCGCAACCCAGGAGGTTTCCATGGACGCCGTGATTCCGGCCGCTCACCCCAGACTGCTCGTCAAAGCCGAAAACACCGGCCGCTTCCGGCAAAACGCGGCGACACCGTACGGCAAACTCCTTGCGGAACGGATTCTGTACGACGCGGATCAACTTCTCGCCCAGGTTCCGCAGAAGCGGGAGATGATCGGGCGGCGATTGCTGATGGCCAGCCGCACGGTGCTTTACCGGATCAACACGCTCGGCGTGGCCTGGCAGCTGACCGGCAACGCCGCCTACGCGGAACGGGCCGTCCTTGAAATGGAGTACGCCGCCGCCTATTCCGACTGGAATCCCGCCCATTATCTCGACGTGGGCGAAATGACGCTGGCGCTCGCCATCGGGTACGACTGGCTTTACGACCTCCTCACCCCGGCACAGCGCGAATCGATCGCCCGCGCGATCATCGAAAAAGGAATCAAACCCTCCTACCAAGGCAAGCACTGGTGGATCAACGGCGGCAACAACTGGAACCCGGTCTGCCACGCCGGGCTGATCGCGGGCGCGATCGCCGTCGCCGAACTGGAACCGGAACTGGCGAAAAAGACCGTCGAACGCGCCGTCAAAGGGGTGCCGCGTTCGATGAAGCCGAGTTACTCCCCGGAGGGCGCTTACCCGGAGGGGCCGATGTACTGGAGTTACGGCAGCGAATTCAACACTTGTCTCATTGCCCTTCTCGAGAATGCGTTCGGCAGTGATTTCGGGCTTTGCGGCATGCCGGGTTTCCAACGGACCGGCGACTATATCCAGGCGGTCACAGCCCCCTCGGGCTACTGGTTCAACTATGCGGATTGCTCCCCCAAGCGCGGCAGTTCTTTTGCGATGATCTACCTGGCCGCCCGCTTCGACCGGCCGGACTGGTTCGATGCGGCCGAACGGAAACTTCTGCGCCAATACGCCTCCGCCCGCCCCAAACGATATCAGGATCATTATAACCGGATGCTGCCGCTCGCGCTCCTCTATCTCGACTTGCCGGAACAGGAAACGCCGGGTCCCCTCGCCTATTACAGCGGCGCAAAATCGCTCATTCCGATTGCAATCCACCGTTCCGGCCACGGCGCAAAGGACGCCTGGCTCGGGGTGAAGGGCGGTTACCCCGCCGGTCCCCACGGCCACATGGACGGCGGCTCCTTCGTCTATGAATCGCAAGGCTGCCGCTGGGCAATCGATCTCGGCATGGAGAATTACACCAAGATCGAAGCCACCCCGATGAACCTTTGGACTCCGGCGCAAAACGCGGACCGCTGGAAGCTGCTCCGCCTCGGTCCCGCCAGCCACAATATCCTGCGGATCGACGGCGCCGAGCAGAATGTCAAGGGGGATGCCCGAATCACCCGGTTCAGCGAGACGGAGAGCGCGGTGAATCTCACGCCGCTTTACGAGCCAGCCGTCAAACAGGCGGCCCGCACGCTGTCGCTGCTGCCCGGCCGCGGAATGAAATGCAAAGACGCGCTGACCGGACTCCGGCCGGGGGCGGAGGTGACCTGGCAATTCTGCACGCCGGCGGAGGCGGAGATCCGGGATGGGAAGCTGATTCTCCGGCACGGCAAGCAGGAGATGCCGGTCCTCAAAAACGCGGGCGGGGCCTGGACGATCGTTCCCGACTCGGAGCTCCGCAACGAATACGACACGCCGAACCCGGGAGTGAAGATGGTTTCGTTCACCCTCCTTGCCCCGGAAGACGGAACATTGGAATTTGAAGTCATTTTTGGAGAATGAACATGAATACCGAACGCCGTTTTTGGCTTGACCGCCTGCAGGAACTCTCCCGCCCCGTGCTGGAAAGCGCCTCGCGCCGGAAGCTGCGCCAAACCATGCCGATGGAGACGAAGCGCGACGATTCCAATTGCGTCTACCTTGAAGCGGTCGGGCGTCTGCTCGCGGGGATGGCTCCTTACCTGGAACTGTCGGGAGAGGGAGAGAAAGCCCGCGCTTCGATTGAAGCGCTGACGGACCCGGATTCGCCCGACTACGTATTTCCGCCCGCTGGGGAAGCGTTGAATCCGCAGCTGCTGGTGGACAGCGCCTTTCTCGCCCAGGGGTTGCTGCGTGCTCCCGAGGAGTTGTTCTACAAGCTGCCGCCGTGCTCCCGGGAGAAGCTGCTCATCTTTCTGGAACGTTCGCTCACCATTGTGCCCGCGCCCTGCAACTGGCTGTTGTTCAGTGCGATGATCGAGGCGGCGCTCTGTAAATTCGGGGATCGCCGGGAGCGTACCTGGCACCGTCTGGCCGCGACGTGCCATGACGAATGGTTCAAGGGTGACGGCACCTATGGGGACGGACGTCATTTTGCGCAGGATTACTACAACAGTTTCGTGATTCACCCGATGCTGCTGGAGAGTTCGCGTGAGGCGGACGATCCGCGTTTCGAGAAGTTTTTGAAGCGTGCCCGGCGTTATGCGGAGATTCAGGAGCGGATGATTGCGCCTGACGGCAGTTTTGCAGCGCTTGGCCGTTCGATCACCTACCGTTGCGGTGCGTTCCAGCTTCTGGCGCTGCTGTCGTATTGGAAAGAGCTGCCGGAAAGCTTGAGTGAAGGCGGAGTCCGTGCGGCGCTCGGCGCGGTGATCGGGCGGACACTGAAAGCGCCCGGAACGTATGATAAGAAGGGCTTTTTGCGGATCGGCCTCTGCGGCCATCAGCCGTCGTTGGGGGAAAACTATATTTCGACGGGAAGTTTG
>JAVBSA010000287.1:0-11570 GCA_031556915.1 Victivallis sp. | reverse complement strand
CCGTAAAATCCGTTATACGATGAAGAGCTGCGGCGCGGAGGTGCTGGAACGGGAGGAAAACGGCAACCCGGTCTTCTTCCGCCACACCTACGGCAAAGGCGTCGTCTATACGCTTGCACTGCCGCTCGAAAAAATCCTGGTCGGCAACACCGGTTTATTGGATCGCAACTGCCGTGAAATTTATCGCCGCGTCTGCCCGGTGAAACGGATCTTCGAGGTTGCATCTCCCCATATCACCATGACGGAACATCGCTTGACCGACACCGAAACGGCCGTGATTCTCGTCAACAACCGGAGCGAAGCGGTGGAAGAAACAATCGCTTGCGCCTGCGAGATCACGGGAGCCTATTCCGATACGGACGCAAAAATCGAAAACGGTTTGCTGCGCCTCCCCGCCAACGCCGGAATCCTGCTGACTGTGAGGACAAAATGAAGCCATTCAAATTTCTGCCCAACCGGGTTCAGCGTCTCTACACCGGCGGCAGCGGAATCGATCGGTTGCGCGGAACGCCCGAGCCGCGGGACGGGCGTTATCCCGAGGACTGGATCGCCTCCTGTACCGAGGCGCGCAACGGCGGCGGAATCAGCCGTCTGGAATATGAGGGAAAGGTGCATTCCTTCCCGGAATTTCTGCACGAACACGCGGCGGAGATTCTCGGGCCCGCCCATCTGGCGCGTTACGGGGAGAATCCGGCGCTGCTGACGAAATTGCTCGATTCCGCCGTGCAACTGCCGCTTCAGGTGCATCCGACCAAGGAGCAGGCGCAAGCGATTTTCCATGTTCCGTACGGCAAAACCGAGGCGTGGATCGTGCTGGCGACGCGCGAGGATTCGTATCTGCTGGTGGGATTCAACAAATTGCTGGATCAAGAAGTGTTTATCCGGGAATCAATCGAAGGCGTTTACCGCGAAAGCGTTGCGATGCTTCACAAAGTGCCGGTCAAACCGGGCGATGTCGTGATGATCCACGGCGGTTTGCCCCATGCGATCGGGCCGGGGGTGACCATGGTCGAAGTGATGGAGCCGAGCGACCTGGTGATTGTGCCCGAGGTCGATTGCTGCGGGGAGATGCTGAGTATAGAGAGGCGTTTCGCCGGGGTCGGGGCGGAAGTCGCAATGGGGCTTTTCAATTATACGCCGAGAAGCTACGCGGAGTTGTTGAAAGAGGTGATGCTGACGCCCGAGGAATTGGGAAACGGCTTGAAGCGGTTGATTCCGTTGGAGAAAGCGAACGGCTGTTTCGAAGCGTATGAGCTGGAGTTGCGGGGCGAAACAATTGTGGAGTTCCCCCGGCGCGGGTTCAAGATCGGGATCGTGGTCGAAGGCGAAGCGGAGGGGTTCCGGAAAGGGGACGGGTTCCTGATTCCGTGGGCGGTGGAGAAGGTAAAATTGAGCGGAAATGCAAGGATCGTCTTCACCCTGCCGCCGGAGTAAGCACAAGCGGATATTTTACAATGTTAAAAATCGTGGGAGCCTGACAGGGGTCGGGGTCTGTTTGACCTGGCGGTCAAAGCAGACCGTCGCCCGCCTGGTGGCGGAAAATTTCTGCGAAATTTTCCTTGTTTAGCGTCACCGGCGCGCGAGATACCTTGAGGCTTTGCCTCAAACTCCGCTTAGGGGCTTCGCGCCCCTAAGAACCTCGCCAGGGCCGGGTGGCCCTGAACCCGGTCGGCTCCGCCTCCCCACTTTTTGTTACCACTCGTCTTTGTAGCGCTCCAGGCACGCGTCGATCCGGGCACAGTCTTTCTCCCCCAACTCCGCGTCGTCACGCAGCAGGCAATGCCAATTCTCAAACACCCCCAACCGGGACAGCGCGTACTTCTGCGCATTCTGCACCTGCGCCGTGTCAATCCCGTAAATCCCGTGGAACATCCCAATCAACTTATATTGTTCCATCATCGCCGTTTTCACATCCCCCCGGGCGGCACTCTCCGCAATCTTCACCATCAATCTGCCCGCCAGCGCGGCAAGACCGCAGAGCGCACCGTCGCAGCCAAGCAGAACCGCCTCGTCAATCGCCCACTCATGCCCCTCAAACAACAGGAAATCGAAACTTTGTTTCAGCAGCAACAACTCCCGCCGCACCCCCACATCCCCGGCGGAATTTTTGATCCCGCGCAAATTCGGGTGCTTCAACAGCGTCTCAAACATGTCCGGCGTAAAGTGAAACGTATTCACCACCGGGCAGTGATAGTAAAAGACCGGCCGGTCGGCCGCATCCAGTACCCTCAACAGATAGTCCAACGGCTTGAAACAGGTCATGACCCGGTGCGGAAGCATTACAACGTAAGCATCCGGCTTGCAGACAGAAACCGCCTTCATCGTCCGCAGCGTCTTGTCCAGCCCGGTCTCCGTGATTCCCATCAGGATTTCGGCGCGGCCCGCCGCGTAACGCATCCCGGCCTCGGCCAGGCGCACCTTGAAGTCCGGGCCGTACTGCGCCCATTCCCCCATGTTCCCGGCGAGGAAGAATCCTTTCACGCCGTCGGCGATGTTTTTCGCCATCATCCTCCCGAACGAGGCGTCGTCGAATTCCCCCGCCGCCGTGAACGGCGTGGGAGCCGCCGAATAAATCATGCTCATTTTCATTTCCTTTGCAATTTTGCCGATCCCGCGGCCGGCAAAAGGCCGGGAGCGGCGTTGTTTCCCATAAAATCGAATATTTCAAACTCCGGCGGGAGCGCCAACGCTTCCGCGTCGAGATTGAAAAGAAGCATTTCCGCCGGGGAATCCTTCAGAACCTCCGGCAGGCAGCTTTTGTCCGCCAGAAAGACGACCCGCTCACCGGCGCCCTCCGCCCAAAGCCACACCGCCTGATTGAACCGGTAGCGGAAACGCCATCGCCCCGCGCGGAACAACTCCTTGTACGCGTTGTAAAGTCCGAGATAATAACGGATCAAATGTTCCGCAACCGGCGAACAGCTCCCCAATTCCAGCGAAAGCATCGGCACGCCCGCCATTGAGGCGATGAGATGGCGGGCGATATTCTCCGGCTTCTCCTCCGGGTGCCAGCAGGCGGGATCGGAGTGAACCGGAACTTGGTCGCCAAGCAGCATCCGCAGCTGGACGACACGATGGAAATTTTCAATGAAATCGAACGGCGTGTCGTTGGCGCGGAACTGGGTCGCGTAACGCAGCATCCGGGGCGTCGAATAAAAGTGGCGGAATTCCAGCAGCGCTCCCGGGTTTTCCGCCCGGATCGCATCTGTCAGACGGGCAATGAAATCTTCCGCCGCCCTGCCGTGCGGCGACTCGACGTCGGGCGGCACGTGTGCGAGGAAGTCGAGCTTGAGCCCGTCGAGCTCGTAACGGGAGACAAGCGCGCGCAATTGCTCGATCACCTTGCCGGAACGCACCTTGTCCGAGGGATCGAATACGCCGTAACTGCCCGGCTCGCCGAAGAGAAAGGAGCCGCATTCGCGGTATTCCGCCGTATCCGCACCGAGAAAGAAGGGGGCGGCCCAGAGAAGATAATTCAGCCCCGTTTCCCGCGCCCGCGCGACATGCCCGGCAAAACCCGGGAGCTTGGTTTCGGAAACGCGCCAATCGCCGACGGAACGGTACCAGTCGCCGGCGCTTTCGGGTGTGACGCGCTTCTTTTCATCGTAACTCCAGCCGTCGTCGACAATGAACGTGCCGAACCCTAGTTCCGCCGCCTTCCGCGCGTTGCGTTCAAGAAATTCCATGTCGAGCGCGGCATGGGCGGCGTACCAGGTGCAGTAAACCGGCTCCCACGCTCCGGCGGGGAACTCCGGAACCGGCCCCCGGCAGCGGCGCGGAATCTCATACCAGGGCAGCGGCTCGTCGTCGAAGACAAAGGAGAAAGGCTCCGTCTCCTCCGAAATCGAAACAGCGGCGGTGAAATCGTAACATCCCTCCCGCTGGTTCATTTTCGCCGTGATGCGACAGTCGTCGCAATGATCGGTCGAATAAAAGGCGAAGCGGTTGATCCCCGCCAGATTGAAGAAAATCAGCAGAGGGTAATTGCAGTTCGACGCACAATCGAGAGAAACCGTCCACGGCAGCCGCATTTCGGGGCGGAACAAGTCGGGCTTCCAGACCCCGTGCATATCGAGGATCGGGAGCCGGAAGAGAAGTGTGAGCTTGCCTCCCGAAGCACACAGCACCGCCGCGTCGACTTCCGCCCGCCCGCCCGCGGAACGGCGGAGTTCTTCGCCGGAACGGTTGAGAATGCGGTATTCGCTCATTCTTCCCCCTTCATCGTCTTATGAGTCAACCCGGAGAGATCCTTCGTGTTGGGCCAGATCAGCGAAAGCAGCGGCGGCAGTATGAGACCGACCGCCAGCCCCGGCAGCCCGATGTACCAGAAGCCCCACCGCATCTCCTGCGGAACCGCATAATACATGACATAAGGAATCACCAGATTGAGCGCCCCGCCGATCGCCATGGTAACCAGGATCGCCTTGGCGGAGACCCGCGTGGAAAGCACCCCATAGAAGAAGGCGACAAAGAGGATCGGCCAGAGGTTCGACCAGACGCCGATCACCTCCATCAGCGTCGTCGTCACCCCTTGCCCGGCGAAAATCATGAAGAGCGCCATGCCGATGGCCGCCAGCCCGGCCGCAACCGTCAGGAACCGGCAGAACTTCATCTCGAGCGGCGTTCCCTCCCACTCCGGCTTCGCGGTCAGGATCAGGTCTTTGAATCCGACCGTGACAAGGCTGTTGATCGCTCCCGCGACGGTGCTCATCAGCGCCGCCAGCAGAGCCACAATGATCAGGCCGGGAAAGGGCTGCGGCAGTTCGGTGTTGATGAAGAACCCGAGCACCTGGTCGCCCGCCATTCCCTCCGGCAGAATTCCACCGCCTTTGCGGTAGTGGAAAAAGAGGCAGAGCCCGATCCCATAGAGCATCGTCACCACCGGAATGCTCATCAGATAGTTCGTATAAGTCGAACGAACCGCCTGCTTGTAGCTCTTGCTGGTCAACAGCCGCTGAATCACCAGCTGGTCACAGCACATCGTCTGGAGCGGAATCTGGGCGATGACCAGAATCAGAAGATAGAAATTCCACCGGTCGTGAATGTTGATCCGGTAAAACTCCGGCGTCGAGAACGTACCGAAAAGCCGGTTGTTTTCAGCGGCGAAATTCCATACCCCGCCGAAGTCGAACCCGGTCACCTGAAGCACCCGGATCAGGATCACGCCGATTCCGAGGAAAATGATGACCGATTGAACCACGTCGGCCAGAATCACCGCCCGGATCCCCCCCTGGAAGGTGTAGGCGAGCGTGACCAGCCCGATCGCAATGATCGTCCACTCCGCCCGCCACCCGGCCAGCGACTCGAATACCACCGCCGCCGCATAGAACACCCCGCCGGTATAGAAGAGCCGGATCAGGAGAAAAATCACCGCCGCCACCCGGCGGCAGTTGCGGTCGTAACGCTTCTCAAGATATTCGTAAGCCGAAAAGGTCGGCGCGGCAAAGAAAAAGCGCAGGAAGAGCCGGATTCCAAGCGGAACGAACAGAATCTGCCCGAGCGCGACCGTCATCATGGTCAATCCGAAATTGTACGCTTCGCCCGGAACCGAAACGAAACTGATGGTACTGAACAAGGTGGCGAAAACCGCCAGCGCCACGACGAACCAGTTCATCGAACGGCCCGCCATCAGATATTCGTCCGTGTCCTGTTTGTGGCGCAGTTTGCTGACGACGCCGATTCCGAGCACAAAAATCAGGTAGGCGATAACGACAAGCCAGTCCCAACCGGATAAATTTCCTTTGATCATCGGTAAAATTCCTTATTCCACAATGCCGCAGCGAAGCGACTTCAATAAAACAACGCCGTCCACCATAGCGGAACCGTCGCCGAACCAGAGTTCTTTTTTACCATTTTCCTGTATCTTGAGCCGCCCGGCGAGAAGCGTTGCGCCGTCGGCTTTCACCAGGAAAATCCGGTGCGCGGCATCGAGCGCAAAGGTGATTTCAACGTCGCGCCCGGTGATCGGAGCGGCAAAAGGCGCTTCGCCGACACCGATCACCTGGAGTTTGTCCGGGAAAATCCGTATCACCAGCGGCGAAAGCGCGAAGTGAAACAACGCCCGGTCCGGAACGCATTTCTCCGCCCGCAGGACAAAGCCGCCCGCCACGACCGCATTGGAAGTCAGGAGCGGCGGAACTCCCTTCAGCCGGAAGATCGGCGAGCCCTCCTGGCGCAGCCGGAAGCCCTCAGCCGAGCTCTCGCAATTTTTGCCATAGGTGTTCAGCAGGACACCGGGAATCGCCCCGCCGGGCCGTAGTTCGACCCCGTCGCGGAACGGGCCTTGCAGCGCCTTGTCGAGCAATTCAACCGGAACACGGTCAACGGAAACGCGCAAATCGGAAACCGGAAGCCCCTTGAAAATCGCGCCGCCGGTGCGGACGATCTCTCTTTCCCGCTCATCCAGGAGTTCGCCGTGCTGCGCAAGGAACGCTTCGGGCGAAACGGTCCGGTCGCGCGAAAATACCTCGCGCCCGTCCAGCCATATCCGGAGTTGCGCCATGTGGAGTTCGGCATGGAACGCCTCTTTCCTCACCGGGTGCGGAGCCGGGGCGGGTGCGCCGTAGACCGCGCGGTCGATTGCGGAAATCCCGTCACCCTCCAACCGAACCGAACTTGCCTGACGACCGTTGGAGAGAATGAAAAAACCCGTTCCGGCGCGCCGGATGTTCGCCGACAACGTCATATCTGGCGCGCTCCCGGCCGGAATCACGACCGGAATCGACGCGCTTCCGGGTGCGGCCAATTCAACGGTGGCGAATTCCTTCTCCGTTGCCGCCTTCGAATAAACCGTGTCGAGGACGAGGTCGGAGATGACGGCGCACCGGGCGTCTTCGGCGATTGCGACATTGCGCCATAGGGCGCTCCCGCTCCCCGGCCCGGAAAGGGAACCGAGAAGGAGACTGCTGTCATGCATCCGCTCAAGATAATAGGTATAGCCCGTCAATTCCCCCTTCCCCTTCGGCTTTGCCTGCAGCAGTTTCCTGCCGTCGGCAAAGAGCTCGACCCTGTCCGGCGCCATGCGGAGTTCGTAGACGTGGAAGGCCCCGGCGGTGTCGAAAGGAACGGATCCGCCGCCGTTCAACAGCGAAATCCTCCCCTTTTCCAAACTGACGGTTTCGACATGCCGCCCGTCGGCGAAACGCAGCAAGACCGCCTTCGGGTCGTCCGACGCAAGCACTTTACATTCGAATTTCACCGCGGCGACTTCCGGGTGGTGTGCAATGGGGTACAGCAGATTGGCGATGTCGCCGCCGCCGTTGCCTGTGTCGGCGATCAGATAAGCCCCGTCAACGATTCGTTCGGCCTCCGGATTGGACGAGGTGTAGAGCCGCCGCCAGGGGAACTGAATCTGCCCCTTGAGCAGACGGTCGCCCTTCATCACCGTGCGGAACGACGGAGCCGATGCGGCCTCTCCCGTCAGCGAGACGCCGAACCGGTTGACGCCGGGGCGAAGTTCCGCACCGGTGAGATCGAAAGAACGCATGGTCTCCCCACGGCCTGATTCCGGAATAGAACGGCCGTTGACATGAAGCGTCATGGCGACGCCTTCCGGCATGGAACCTTTGAGAAAGACGTATGGCTCCGACCGCTCGGAATCGGCGAGCTCCATAACGAATTCCTCCGGAGCGCCGGGCGCGACGATGCACAATTCCCGGGGCGAGAGCCGCCGGATTCCGGCCAGTTTCGCGCCGTCGGCAAGATAGGCGCCCGGCTGGTCGATGATGACGTCGGTGACGAAATAACGCTTGTCAAGATTCCGCAGCGCTTCCGGGCTGCCGAGCATCAACTTCTTCACCCGTTCATTCGAGAACACATTGAAGTAATAGATGCCGTCCGCCCCCGCCCGCAGAGCGGCGGCCGCACGCCCGCGCCAGGCGGCGTCACTGTCGCGATAGAGAAAACCGCGGGGCTCGTCGAACTGCGGCAGATCGAGCGACGGGTAATATTTTACGCCGTATTTCTTCGCCAGTTCGACGGAATAAGCATACGTGTTGAGTTTCATGTTGCCGCCCCCGACATAGAGGTCAACCAATCCATCGGCGAACCAGCGTTCGAGGTCGATGCCGATTCCGCGGCAGTATTCGACCGAATCGGGAACCCGGACGGCAAGCAGAACGGGGCGGCCGCGCTCTTTGCCGCACCGTTCCGCGACGGCGCGGAGTTCCCGCATCATCCCGGTCAGGAGGTCGCGCTGCTCCTGTGCGGCGGGCTTCCCCCAACCAACCGATTTGAAGAGGTAGGGCCAGCGGAAAAAATCGAATTCGAAACCGTCCATATCATATTTCGCACATGCCTCCACAAAGAGCTTCACGAAAGTTTCGCGCACCAGGGGAGCTTCGTAATCGACCGCGCTCCACTGGCCGAAGGGGGCGCGGTTGGAGTGGGAGCCGAAGAGGAGTTCGGGATGCTTCTTCTTGAAATCCGAAAACAGCCAGACCCATTTTTGCGTTTCGCCCGGTGTCCACCAGGAGTCATGAATGTCGTTCATGCGGAAGGAGCCGAAGATCTCGCGCCCCTGCTTCCGCGCCTCGCCGATCACCAGTTCGACAAGGTCGATCCCCTGTTTTTTCAACTCCGTTCCGGCGACGGCGACACCAGGACGCTGTGTGTTGCGTTCGACCATCTTCCCGACCTTCGAATCGTAGACGGTGTGTCCGAAGGAGATCTGAAGACAGTAGAACATGGTGTCCACGGCGCTGCCCTCCATGGTCTTCATCCGGCGGGCGAGGAAGTTTTCCGGAGTCGGCGGAAGGTTCGCGGGGAACCAGGTGCCGTCGTCGGCGTCGTTGTTGTAGATGACCCGGCGGGGGCGGTTTTTCGCCGCCTCGCGGAGTTGTTCCCAATCGCCGGCGTCAACCGGGAAACCGCCGCAGAAAAACACGGCAATCAGCAGAAATGCATATTTCATTCGACTCACCAGAGATCGCGGACGTAAACACCGACTTCGCTTTTGATCAGGCCGCCCATCTTGTTGATGCGCGATTCAATGGCGGAGAACTGGATGCTTTCGACGTGCCCGTCCATAAAGAGGTAGTTCGCCGCCTTGCTGTGCCGCTGAAGACCGCTGTAAGCCTCGGGACAGTTCGCGAATCCGTCCGGCTCACCGCTCATCACTTCACTGAGCTGTTTGGCGCGGAACCCGATCGCGGTCGCGTTGTAGGCCGACTGCGGCGCTCCGCCATCCCAGATGATGGCGACGTCCGTGGGGTTACTGACATCGGCGGCGATGATCGCCGGATACCGGTTGCTCGCGGCGTAATAACTCGCAAAATAGATTGAGGGATTCCAGGTGTAGTAATTGTTCCACGCCTTGCCGACGGTTCCGGGGCAATGGTAGATTTTGAGCGTGCCGCCGTAAGGGTCGTAGAATCCCTTGTCCGAGTTGCTCTTGCCGACGGCGCCTTCGGGGAGCGTTCCGATATGGGGCGAGATATCGTTGATGGCATTGGGGAAGACCCCCTTGTGATCGCCGCGGTACATGTTGTCGCAGAGCCCGAGCTGCTTGAGGTTGCTCTGGCAGTTGGTGGCCTTGGCGCGGTTGCGGGCGTGACTCAGCGCCGGCAGCAGGATTCCGGCCAGAATCGCGATGATCGCAATCACGACCAGGAGTTCGATGAGTGTAAAATGACGTTTCATGAAATCAAATCCTCATGTTAAGTTGAATTATTCGAAAGCCGCGGTTCTGAGCGTTCCCGAAACCCAGTCCGGATCGACGCCGCCATAACCGGTCAGTTCCTCCCGCTGATCGAACCGGATCCGGCTGACGTGCCCGTCGAGGAACAAAAAATTCGCCCCGTCTGAGTGGCGGCGCAAACCGCGGTTGACGCCGGGCATATCCACAGTCGGCGTCACGTCGGAGACCGCCATCTCCTTCAGCGAACGGGCGCGGAAGTCAGGCCGGGTGGCGACGGCGGCCTGCCCCGGAACGCCGCCGTCCCAGACGGTGGCGACTTTGGAGGGATGACGCATCTTGAGAATGCTCACCGCATAATACTTGCCGTTGGCGTAATAGTTGTGGTGAAATGCGGCATTGAAGGTATAACAGTTGCCGCCCGGCTGCGCTTTGACCGAATTGCAGCGGAAAATCCCGTAGTTGACGCCGTAGACCTGAAGATATCCCGTCGTCTGGCCCGGCGCAAGCTTGCCCAGAGTCCCCCCTTCGAAACTGGATTCGTAATAGGGGGTCGAACCGCCGTTGTCGCCGGAATACATCGGCAGAAAATTGCCGCCGGCGTCCGCATAGAAGATCAGCGCCGTTCCGATCTGTTTGAGGTTGTTGGTACAGTTGATGGCGTTGGCTTTTTCGCGCGCCTTGTCGAGCGCCGGAAGCAGCATGGCCGCCAGGATGGCGATGATCGCAATAACCACCAGCAATTCGATTAAAGTAAACCGTTTCCTGTTCATGGATCGCATTCTCCTTAGTTTTTATGTACGATTGAGCCCCGGTCGATCACGTCGCCGTAACCGCAGGCGACGGAGGGGGCTTCGGAACCGGGGTCGCGGATCAGCTGCTGCAGCAAGCCGACGCCGTTCCGCACCGCTCCCGCGATGTCGATGTCGATGACGGAAAAAGCAGGGGAGGAAGGGATCAGCAGCGCGTTCGCACCGTGAACCAGGATGGAGATATCCTTCCCGGCAGTCAGACCTCTCGCCCGGAGCAATTCGCCGATCACGCCGAGGCACCAGGAGTTGGCGGCGAAAATCACGTCGGGCCGGTCGGCCGAATCGAGGATCTCCCCGAGTTCCTCCCGCAAAGTATCCAACGGCGGCACAACCGTCCGGAATCCGATCTTGGCCTCCTGCGCCGCCTCCGCGAGCGGGCGTTCGAAGAGGTGGCGGACCGTCTGGGCATCGTCGCCTTCCCCCGCCAGGACCATGCTCCGCGCACCGCACTCTTTCAGGAAACCGGTGATTTTCCGCGCGCCCTGGCGGTAATCGTAGGTGATCCCGGGAATGGGCAGATTCTCCGGGTAAAGGCTGATCACCGGTATTTCGGAGCGCAGCAAGTCGCAATTCCGCGAGAAATCGATCCGGTCGAGCACGATGACGCCGTTGACCTCGGTTTCGAACAGCGGATCGAGATCCTCGCCGACCAGCATGGCGAGATACCCCGCCTCTTCGATGGCGCGGTGAAGCTCATAGAGGATCCGGCCCAGCTTGAAGCTGTTGTCGACATTCTGTTTGCCGGTGACGATTCCGACGATGCAGCGCTTGATGATTTTCAACCGTTCGGGCCGCCCGGGCAGAGACTGGACAAAGGTTCCGAGTCCGCGGCGGCGGCGGATGTATCCCTGGTTCTCCAGCCGGGCGAACGCCTTGCGCGCCGTGACGACGGTGACGTTAAACTGTTTCGCAATATCCACTTCCGAAAAAAAACGATCCTCCGCGGCGAAACGCCCGCTGGATAGTTCCTGAAGCATGTAGCTCTCGATTTTCTGATATTTCAATTCCCGTTCCATGCGAGCCTCCACGATTTCTTCAATACTATATGTTTGTATAGTTATTAATTATATCAAAAAATAAACCGCTGTCAATAGCAATTTGAAAAAAAATCATAAAAATCATAC
>JAVBSA010000059.1:0-2945 GCA_031556915.1 Victivallis sp. | reverse complement strand
TTCGCTTCGAAGCTCGCCTGGGAACCCGGCAGCCGGTTCTGCTACAATTCGGGGGCAAGTTATATGCTCGCCGCCGCCGTGGTGCGCGCAAGCGGTTCAGGACTACAGGATTACCTTCGCCCCCGCTTGCTCGAGCCGCTCGGAATCGCACAGCGTTACTGGGAGACTTCCCCGCAGGGGATCGAAGTCGGCGGCTGGGGCTTCAACCTCACCACCGAGGAGATTGCGAGCTTCGCCGAATGCTTGCGCACCAATGAGAAACAGTTGATTCCGCCGGGGTATCTCGCGGCGGCGACTTCGGTTCAGGCCGACAACTCGATGAACGAACAACCCGATTGGAAACTCGGATACGGCTATCAGTTCTGGCGCTGCCAACACGGCGCCTTCCGCGGCGACGGCGCTTTCGGTCAATATGCAATTGTGCTGCCGGAACAGGAGATGACGCTCGCCATCACCTCCGGCTTGCGCAACATGCAGTCGATCCTCGATCTCGTCTGGACTCTCCTGCTGCCCGCCGTCGATCAGAAAAGCCCCCCGGAACCGTTGAACCTGGAAGCATGGTCGATGCCGGTGTTGAATTCGGAGGGCAGGGAGGTGCCGAGACGAATTTACCGGCTGGAAGAGAACGACTTGTGCTTCCGGACTCTCGCTTTCTCTTCCGGCAAAGACCGCGTCGAACTGTCGCTGGACGGGGAAACTGTCATTGCCGGATTCGGCAGGCACCTGGATAACCTCGCAACCTGGCGCGAACCCGCGCTCCGCCGCATGGCGGCCAGCGTCCGCTGGAATTCCGAGCGGGAGCTGGAAATTCTGATTTCACTTTACGAAACGCCCTTCCAGTGGCGCTGTTTTTTGGCATTCGACGGGGACCGTGTCGCCTTCACCAACGCGAGCAATCTCTATTTCGGCACGGAACCATGGCCAGTGCTGAAAGGGGTTATCTGCGGGGATAAGTAAGTCCCGCGAATCGGGCTATGCGCCGGTGTTCATCTTCCCAGAACGATTTGCAGTAGGTCAACTCCTCCTGCTCCACCGCGCCGCGCAACTGAAAGGGGACGGCGATCCAGTTGGGATTGTTCCGGTCGGAAAGACGGAGTTCCAGCCGGATATACTCCATCGCTCCCGAGAATTCGCCCGGCGTGATTTCGACGCACAGCTGCGAATACATGCGCATCTTGTTGTGAAGCATCTGCCGGGGACCGGGCGTCATGCTCCAGCCATCCGGCAGTTTCCAGTCGAGATGGAGCAGCCGGTTGTCGAACATGCAGTCGGAGAGAGTCAAACGCAGCTTCTGCGTTTCGCCGGGGGCTGTGACCGGGCTCCTGTCGTATTCGACCGTCACCGCCCCCCAGGTGAATTCATTCCGGAGCGTTCGCGAAGAACGGCACCAGACCCGTTCGGCAACCTTGTCGCCGCTGCCGAAACCGGCGCGCAGTTCGTCTGAAATGTGGGTGGCGTTCTCCGTCAGGCGAACCAGCAGCGGATTCTCCTGTTCGGTCAGCTGCTTCAGGCGGATCACACGTTCGGTCAATTCCTGCAGCGTAGCGGGAACGAAAAGCTGGTAATTGGTGACGGCCACAGTGAGAATGGATTCCCCGATCGGCTCGATCCACTCTTTCGGCAATCCGCTCCGGCCCAGGATGATACCGAGAATCGATCCGACGGTCGCACCGGTGCAGTCGGTGTCGTCCCCGCAGTTGACCGCGAGGCAGACCGAACGACCGAAATCCTTGTCGCCGTAGAGCAACGCGAGCGTGACAAAGCCGACATTGGCCGGCGCCTGGAACCAACCGAGGTCGGCGCTGTCTTCGACGATCCGGTTCCGTGCCTCCTGCCAGGGGATTCCTGAGGAGTGCGCTTCCACGGCGAGCCTGACGCTGCGGGCCACGCGGCAATCGGTCGGAATCCGGGTAAGGCCGATATCGATCAATTTCCCGAGATCGTCTTCCGCAAATGCGGCCGATTCGAGCACGGCGGTAAAAATCTCCGCATAAATGCCGTCGTCCGCGTGATCCACGCAGCTGTCGATCCAGGCGTAGGAGGCGGCTTCGTCTGGGGAGGCGGGGAACAAACACGCCCAGATTTCCGAACGGATCCAGGCGCCGTTGCTGTTCTTCCACTTCTCATTGTTGCAGAATCCCGAGAGGGGAGGGTATAAGCCGTTTACGATATTGGCTTTGGCTGTTCCATACTCATTCCACGGCCCGGTGATGAAACGCAGCCAGTATTCGGCGAGGATGCGTTCGTTGAGGGAGTACACCCCGTGCCGTTCGGCCGCGAAAAGCCACACCAGCTGAAGATCGAGATCGTCGTTCGGGGCCGGAGCTCCCTTGAGATCCTGCGTATAAAAGGTGATGTCGTGGATTTCGCGGTTCCCTTCGAAGGGAGTGCCCAGGGTGCCACCGATATTTTTGCCGGTCCAGCAGCCGAGAACTTTGTCGCGGTACTCGTCGATGTTCAGAAAGTCAGCCATACGTGTTGCTCCTGTCAATTTGAATTGGGACTGAAACCTGTTATATTATACCGTAAAATAAGCGAAATGGAATAGTTTATCGTCCCATTCACCTTTAACTTTGTTCAAAAATGACACAAGCAAGTATCAGTCCGAGGCGTGAAATTGATTTCCTTTCCGGGGTGAGCAACGTCGGGTCCGAGGGGGCGGAGTGGGAGAGCCGCTGGATCAATGACTGGAGCCTGCTCCTGACGCTTCGCGGAAACGGCCGGATCGTCTCCCGGGGATTCGATCTCGAAGTCGGCCGGGGTGATCTGGTGTTGATCGCTCCGCATCTGGCCCACCGCTTCTCTTCGGAAGGCAGATGGACTATGGGCTGGGTGCATTTCCTGCTGCGTCCCCATGTGGAATTGAAATGGCGGGAGTGCGCGCCGGGCGTCCGCCGCCATCACCTTGCCGGGCCGGAGTTCCGCCGGGCGCAGGCGGCGCTGCT
>JAVBSA010000110.1:0-7798 GCA_031556915.1 Victivallis sp. | reverse complement strand
GGTAATGCAGATGCTTTGGGCGAAAACCCTCGGCGGCACGGTGATCGGCACGAAACTCGCCGCCGGCTGGACGAAGATCGCCGCCGCGACGCAATGGCTTTGGAACACAAGTTTGAAGTCCGGGGCGTTCTGGAGCAAACTTTCGGCGGTATACAGCACGCTTCTCGGAATCGCCACCGGACGTATGACCGTACAGACGGCATTGGCGACGGCGGCCACAAACGGCCTGTCACTGGCCGAAATGCGAAAGGTCGCCGCGGATAAGCTCGGCGTACTCTGGACCGGACTCGGCAAAGCGGCCATGATCGCCTACCAGGTCGCCGCGTTCGGCGTCAAAGCGGCTCTCATGATCGGCGTGATTCCCGCCGTGATCGCTTCCGCCGCCGCGATCGGCGCGTATAAGGCGGTCAGCCTGATCGCGACCGGCGTCTCCTGGCTGCTTACGACCGGATTGTTCGCCGCCGCCGGCGCCGCCTGGGCTTTCACCGTCGCGCTGTTGGCCAACCCGATCACCTGGATCGTTCTCGGCGTCGTCGCACTGATCGGCGCACTGGCCGCCCTGGTGATCTATTGGGACGTGGTCTGCGGATACGTCAAGGAGAACTGGAAATGGCTCATCATGTTGACCGGCCCGGTCGGCATGGTGATCGGCATTTTTCTCAACTGGCGAAAGATCGTCGATATCCTCAAAAGCATCTGGGGATGGTTCAAAACACTCTGCCCGGGAATCGCCGGGCTGGTTGAAAAGGTGCTCGGAATTCTCTGGAATCGGATTCAAGCCGGCCTGGAGCTTTGGAAAGCTATTTTTGTCGGGGCGTGGGAATTTGTCAAGGGCGTTTTCGGCGGAATCGGCAGCTGGTTTGCCGGAATCTGGTCGGGCGTCGTCGCCGCCGGCGCGGTCTTTTACGATTGGCTGAGCGGGAAACTGATTCCCCTGGTGCAATTCTTTGGCGGTCTGTTCGAGTGGATCGCCGCGCTGCCCGAAAACCTCTGGGCCGGCATCAAGGTGGTGTTCGCCGGAATCGACGGATTTATCGGTAAAATCCTCGGAACGGTCTCGAAGATTCCCGGCCTCGGCTGGCTGGATCCGACCGTACCCGCCGACAATGTCAAGCCGGAGGCGACCGTCTCCGGCGTCGTATCGGCGCGGAAAAACGACGTCGACGCCGGCGGCGTCCGGAGTACGAGCAACACAACCAACAACAATTTCGGCGGAGTTTCGATCTACGCGCCCGGCGGCATGGGCCCCGCGCAGCTCGAAGAATGGGCCGCACTACAGGTATAAGCATGGCGACATATTCCGACATTCTCATCGAGGGCGACGATACCGCGTTCGACGGTTACAACCAGGTGCGGATCATAGAGGATCGCGCCGTGATTTTGCAGGACATCATACACGCAATCCGCGAATCGGGCTACCTGGTGGAACTGATCGGCGAACGCAGTGAATCGCGCCGGCGGCTGTTGAAAACCAAGCTGGAGCTGCTGGTGGAAGAAGACCTTCGGGTGGTACCGGGAACGATTGAGTTTTTCGCAGACGGCGAACTGTGGCATATCAGCGCCGATACCTATGAATTCGGAAAATTGAGGGCTCCAGTATGGATCTGAAAAATTTGACACCGCAGGAAACAGCGTTCAAAAACGCTTTGTCGACCGCCGGAATTCCGACCACCGACCAGGCGTTCCGCGCCGAATGGCAGGGTATGGCCGACGACGCCGGGATCCCGATCGCCAACGCGTCGCCGTTCTCCGCGTTCTGGGTGCTGCTGACCAATGTCGCCACGCAACCGGTGCTCTGGTTGATTGCCTTTCTGATCCGGCACGTCATGCCGAATCTGTATGTCAAAACCGCGACGGGGCTGTATCTCGATTGCCTGGGCTGGGCCTATGACGTCGAGCGCAAGCCCGCCGTCGCCATGCAATGCCGGCTCACCTTCCGGCGCACGAATGCCGCGCAGCCGCTTGTCATTCCCGCCGGCGCCCAGGTGCGTACCGTGCCTATCAAAGGCCGGATTTTCCGCGTTGCCACTCTGGCGGAGGCGATCATGCCGGCGGGAAAAACCACCATTGACGTGCTCGCCGAAGCGGTGGAACCGGGCAGCGCCTACAATCTTGCCGAAGGATATTATGCCATTCTCGAATCCGACGTGCGCGGTATCGACGGCATCTCGACCGCTGTTGACTACCTCGAAACTCCCGGAACTGATGCGGAACCCGATGAGCAGTACCGTCTGCGGATCCGCGACCAGTTCGCCGCCGTCGGCGATTGGCATACCGACGCCAAATACCGCAGTCTGATCGCCAATTTTGTCGGCTTCCGGCCGGATCGGATCTTTTTCAAGGGATACGACGGCGTCCGCTACCCCTGCCGCGGGCCCGGCAGCGCCGACGCTTTCATCCTGTTCGACACGGATCCGGCCCCGAAAGCCCTGCTGGAAGAGGTCAACAATTACATCGAGGCGCAGGGGAATCACGGCCACGGCGACAGCCTGACGGTGATGGCGATCCCCACCACCCGGCACGCCGTCGGCCTGACCGTGATTTTCCGTCAAAACACGAGCTTTCGGGCGGCTCTCCTGGCCGACATCGAACAGATGATCCGTTGCGCCTTCCGCGAGAACCAGGAGTATGCCGACCAGGTGACGCAGACCTGGCCGTTCGCCCGTTTCTCGTTTTCCAACCTCGGCCGCGAAATTCATGATTATTTCGACGGGGTCGAATCGCTGAAATGGGATCAGGCGGACATCGTCGCCGACCTCAACGTTCCGCGCCTCGGCGCATTGACCATCCGGGAGGGATGACATGACACCGCGCGACCTCATCAATTTGCGTTTCTGGCAGGGAAAAGGGCAGAACAAAGCCCTCGCGTCCCTCTTCGATCGCTGGTGGGATCGCCTGACCGAATATCTTACCTGGTTGACGCACCAGGTCGATTATGAAAACGATCCGCTTGAACTGATCGATCTCCTGGCCTGGCAGCGCGACATTACGCGCTTACAGGATGAGGACGAGGAGTTGTACCGCAAACGCGTCAAATACGCGCTGCTCAACGCCCGGGACGCCGGCAGCAAAGCCGGCTTCGCCCGGATCTGGGCCCGGCTCGGGCTCGGCTCCATCGAACAGACCGAGCGATTCGATGACGTGGAGTGGGACGTGATCCGCCTGGAGGTCGACGCGGCGGTTATCAGCAGATATAACGGACTCTTTGACGCCCTGCTCGAACAGTACGGCCGTACTTGCCGGCGCTATGTGTTCGACGGCAAGGAGACGATGCCGTTTTTGATCCGGAGCGCGGAATTTGCGTGCGACTCCGCCTATTGCGTCGCCACCGGCGTGATTCCGCCGTGGGACGACCCAAACACGGACTTTAACGTTGCGATCGAAGCCCGGGGGGCGGGAATTGAATGTGAGTTTATCAATTGTACGGCGAGGAAATCATGAGAAACAGAAAACAACAGGCCGCAGGAGAAGCATTATTCACCTTCGGCGAGCCGGAACCGGTACATAACGAGCATATTATCGATTATCTCGGGGTCTTCGCGGAGTCGGGCGGCGAGTATTACATCCCGCCGATTTCGCTCTCCGGCCTGGCCAAGATGCGCCGGGCCAACGGGCACCACGGATCCTGCATCCTGCTCCGGCGGAATTTCGTCGCCAACGCTTACGAGGGCGGCGCCCTGTCGGCGCAGGATTTCAACCGGGCCGCGACCGATCTGCTGAGTTTCGGCAACGCGTTCGCCGAGAAGATCCGGAACGGTTTTAACCAGGTGACGGGCCTGGCCCATATCCCGGCGATCAACATGCGCGTCCTGACAAACGGCCTGGGATTCCGCCGTTTGCTCTCCGGAGGACGCTATATCGATTTCACGCCGGATGAAATTTTCCATTTCAAGGAATATGACGAAGTGCAGCAGATCTATGGCCTGCCGGATTGGCTCGGCGGAATGCAGTCCGCCCTGCTCAACCAGGACGCGACGCTCTTCCGGCGCCGCTACTTCGTCAACGGTGCGCACATGGGGTATATCCTCTATACCAACGACCCCAAAATGTCGCCGGCGATCAAAACCGCCCTGGAACAAAAATTTAAAGAGGGCAAAGGCGTCGGGAACTTCAAAAGTTCATACTTTCACATCCCCGGCGGCAACGAAAAAGCTCTCCAGATCATTCCGGTCGGGGACGTTTCGCAAAAAGACGAATTCGAGAGCGTTAAGAGCATTTCGGCCAACGACGTTTTAACCGCTCACCGGGTGCCGCCCGTGCTGATGGGGATCGTCCCGCAGGGGACAACGAGCCTTGGCGACCCCGAAAAATTCGAGGGCGTCTACAAGCGCACCGAAGTCCGCGCGGTATGTCTCAACTTCATGGCGATCAACAACGACCTGCCGCCGAAGCTGCAACTCAAATTTAATTTCAATGTGGAGGGAAAAAATGCCTAACAGTATCATCACATCCGCCGGGCTGGCGCTTTTCGCCCAGGCCCAGGCCCAGGGCTTCACCGTACCGATCGACCGGATGATCTTCGCCGACATCTCGGGACTCGACACCGGCAGCACCCCCGATCCCGGAAGCACGCGCCCGGGCGCGGCGCAAATCGTCTGCGACGCAGCAATCGAAACCGTCGGCCGGGTGGACGCGAACGGCGTCGTCTACAGCTGCGTTCTCACCGCCGCCCAGGGCGACTGGTATATCAACTGGATCGGCCTCTATTCGACAGTGCACCAGACGTTGGTCGCCGTCTGCGTCGTCCCGCGGCACCAGAAGTTTGCGACCGACGGTTTTCGCGTCGGGAACACGCTTTACAAAAACTTCGCGCTGCAATTCGCCAACGCCGCCGGGTTGACCGGTATCACCATCGACGCCAAGAGCTGGCAGTTCGACCTGGGCGACCGTTATGAGCCGCAAGGCACGGTCAACACGCACAACAGCGCCGCCGACGCCCACAAAGCGTTGTTCGACGCGAAAGCGCCGTTGGCCAGTCCCGCGCTTACCGGCACGCCGACCGCGCCCACTGCCGCCGCGGGAACCAATACGACCCAACTGGCAAACACGGCATTTGTTACCGGCGAAATCACCAGGAACAACGGCGCATTCCTGCCGATTGCCGGCGGAACCGTGACCGGAGCAATTATTTCCAGCTCCAGCCGGGAAGGATTCCGCCTGGTTGACGACACCTACGGGGTGCTGCTGCACCTGGCAAACGGAGCGTTCTATCTTGTACAAACGGCACCGGGCGACCCCAGGGGAACCTGGAACGAAGCGCGACCTCTGGTAATCAACCTGGAAACGGGGGAATGCAACATCAACGGGGGCGCCCAAAAAGACGGCAATGGCCGGAATATTGCCGACACCTACCTGACCAAGCACAAACCCACCGCAGAAAGCGGCATCGAAATTTCCGGCGATCCGCAAGGATACATCGATTTCCATTATCAGGGAGACGCCGCAGATTATACCTCCCGGATTATCGAAATGGCTCTCGGCTCTTTGGAGGTCAAGGCAAGTTTGAATGTAACCGGCAAACTCTCCGGCCAGCTCGACGGCAGCAAAACGGCAAACGGTTATGTCAAGCTGCCGAACGGGGTGATCCTGCAATGGGGCACCGCTACCGCCATTCGCGGCTCCAGCGGCGAAGGCGTGATGACGACGATTACGCTGCCGGTCGCTTTCCCGACCGCAGGGCTGGCGGCTTTCTCGACCTTCAAAAACAGCGGGTACGGCGGGGGGAATATGACGACTTACGCGGACTTCCCCTCCGGCTCAAAGTCTCAGCTGGATGTGGTTTTCGACTCCTCCGGCAGCACCTTTTCCGGTGACGTGGCGGCGTTTTGGATGGCAATCGGATATTGAAGGAAGTAACACAAATGAAGTATTGCAAAGACGGCAGATTTTACGATTCGGAAGTCGACAACATCCCGGAAGGCGCGCAAGCTCTTACCGAGAAGGAATATCAACAACTCCTCGAAGACCGGATCCGCGGGAAAAAGTATTACTTGAACGGATTTTTCGATTCGGAAATCCACGGCGATAACATTCCGGCGGGCGCGGTCGAAGTCAGCGAGGAGCGGTACCGTGAACTCCTCGCCGGCCAGGCCACGGGGAAGCGGATCGCGCCGGACGCCAACGGACACCCGACCCTCATCGAGCCGGCGGCGCCGGAACGCGCCGATCTGATCGAAGAAGCGAAACGCCGGATCGACGCACGCACCGACGCGAAAATCCTCACCGGGTTCGAGTACCAGGGGCTGTTTTTCAAGCTCTCGCTCGAAAATCAACTCAATTTCAAAACGGAATGCGAGCTGCGCGAATCTCTGAAATACCCGCACCGGATCAAGGCGCTGGAAGGTTACTATGAGGTGCAGTCCGCCGACGATTATCAGGCGTTTTATCTCGCCGGCGTCGCCCATATCCGCGAATGCGTCGAGGCGGGGTGGTGCTCGAAAGACGCGCTCGAACTCCTGACCGATGAAGAAATTACCGAGCTCCTGGAGGAAATTCGATGAAATTGCAATTCTCCGACTACGAAAAAAATGATTACCGGCTGACCGGGATCGGCAGTTCGATTCTCTCCCCGATCGCTTTTTGCATCGGGAGCCGCAACGTCGTCGGCGGCCATGCCTGCCGCTTTTCGGCTTTCGACCGCGCCGCCCGGAAACTCACGCTTTCCGAAGGGGAGATCGGCAAATTCGCCGCCGGGATGCGCCTCTATCTCTGGTCGACCGCCTACGACGAAAACTCTCCGTATGAGATCAAGATCATCGCCGTCGACGCAAACGCGATCACGCTCGAAAACGACCTTGCCGTTACCGATGAGCACGTGACCCGCCTGGCCGAATGGGTCGGCGCAGTCCGCGACGTCAACCGCGAAGCCGCCGCATTCGCCGCCGGTGATCTCTGTTTCGCCGTCGGCGACTACGCCACGGCGACGGGTACGCTCACCCTGGCGACCGGATTTGCGGCGACCGCCGCCGGCGCGCTTTCCGAGGCGCGCGGCGATTAGGCGATCGCCGCCGGCGACGCAACTGTCGCCGAAGGGATTGCCGCCGTGGCCGTCGGCACGCAGACCGTCGCCAGGGGACACGCCGCCATGGCGACCGGGTGCGCGACAAAAGCGGTCAACGACAACACGTTCACCGCCGGAATTGGAACCGAGGCCACCGGCGACGGCGCCGCGGCAGTCGGCCAGCGGACGAAAGCCTCCGGACGCGCCGCATTCGCGGGGGGCCAGATGGCCGAAGCCGCCGGCGACTATTCCGCCGCGTTCGGCAACCAGGTCAAGACCGCCGCCAAACACTCGATGCTCACCGGCCGGCACGGCGAGCTGGCCGACACCCCCGAAAACGACGGGGCTTTCGCAGTCGCCGCCGGTGCGGTCAAAGCGCCGCACCTCGCGCTGAAAGTCTTCGGCAACCGGAGCGTGAAAAATCCGCTCTACGGCCAGGAGGGCGAAAGAGAATACATCCCCGAACCCGATGCCGGGATCGAGGTCGGCGGGCATATCCTCGCCGGTACCGTGATCGTTTCCGGCGCGGTACTCCAGCTCGATCACGGCCGCGCCGGCCGCTGGAAGATCACGCCGGGCACCACTGTCACGCCCACGCTGAAAAACTGGCGCGACGGCGACGTCGGCGAGCTGGTGATTTACAACGGCGGCAGCAAGGTAAATTTCCCCGCCGCCTGGAAGTGGGTCGGAACGATTCCGACGCTGAAAACCGCCGGGGTGGACGTTTTCACCATCCGGCAGATCGACAATATTATTTTCATCAAACATGAGGTGACCGCATGATCCGAATCCGCATTG
>JAVBSA010000558.1:0-7083 GCA_031556915.1 Victivallis sp. | reverse complement strand
GGCCTCTTTGATGTCGGCGTAGGGGAAAGGCAGCCGGTTGAAGGCCGCCATCGCCTCCGGCACCGCTTCGGGGCCGCCCGCATCGAGGATCGCTTTCCACGCCCGCTGCAATTCCACCTGGGGATCGAGTGCGATGCAGCGGATCAGAATGCGGAGCAATCCGTAATAGGGGCCGGTCAGCTCCGGCCGGTAGGTGAAACTCGCACCCGACTCATAAGGGTTGTAATCGGGGTCGGAACGGTATGGCCGATACTTCGGATCGTAAAGGTCTTTGCGGATCGGGGGGCGGCGGAGCGCGTGTTTCACCGGGCCGCCCGGCGTGCCGGTTTTGAACGCGTGAATCTTCTGGCCTTCCGGGCTCAGCAGGAAATCGATGAAAATTTCGGCGGCCCGGCGGTTGGGGGCGCCGCGCAGCATCTGCACCGGGTCGGCGGAGACGGCGGTGCCGCCTTCGGGCGGAACGTAGAAGAAGTGGGGAACGCCTTCGAACTGGACTTCGTTCCACTCCTGCTCCGTGAAGCCGTAGGTGTCGATCGCCATCCCGGCGGCGGCGTTGCCGCTCGCGACGTCGCGGGGAACTTTACCCGCCGAGTCGGTCAGGCTCCGGGCATTGGCGAAAATCCGTTTGATGAGGTTCAATCCTTCCTCCCACCCTTTGCCGGGGTCGCCGGCGTCGGCCATGCACTGCTGGATCAGCACTTCGAAACATTTGTTGGCGGAGCCCGATTTGGTCGGATCGGCCAGGGAAAGCGTGTTGTAAAAGCGTTTGTCGCCGAGATCCGCCCAGCGGCGCGGCGCTTCCGCCGGGTCAAGCTCCCTGATGCGGTCGCTGTTGTAGCAGATGCCGAAGGTGGAGAGGACCACCCCGTAGTAACGCCCCTGTTTGTCGTAGAGATCGTCGCCGCCGAAACGCTGCGGAATGATTTCGGGGTCGAAATATTCGGGGTGCCGCTTCTGCGCCCCGCCGTCGACCGCGAAGCCGCGCTGGGCGTGGCGCGCCATGTCGAAGGTGCCGCCGCCCGCCATCAAATCGATGCCGATCCCGACGTTGGAAGCCAGGAACAGCTGCCGCGCCTTCCGGGCGGCGGGCGAAGCGCCGGGCCGGTCGGAGGCGGGATCGGCGAACGCCTCGGCCGTCTCCCGCGTCCAGGGGCCGTTGGCGGGGTCGGATTCGAACTCCCGCCGGAACTCCGCCTCGAAGCGGTCGGCGATGTAGCGGACGATGTCGGAGGAACCGCCGGGCGAACGGAAATCGAGCTCGATCTCGCGCCCGTATTGTTCGCGGTAATATTTGGCGAACGCCCGGTTATATTCGTACCGGATCGATTCGTTGTGAGCCGAAATAATGACCAGTTTTTCCATCGTTCCGCTCGCGGGAACCGCCTCGCGCGCCGGGCGCAGCAGAAAAGGCAGCGCCAGGAGTACGAGAAGCGGAAGCGCCGCGATCGCCAGCCGTTTCATCATCCTTCAATCCCGATCCGTTGATCCGGGGGGAAATAAAAGAAGCAGCGGTCGCCCGTCTTGCGGGGTTGGGGGGCGCTTTCGACGACGGTGAAGGAGATTTCCCCCGCGCGGCACTCCCACTCGCAGCTTTCGCCGGCGAAATTGCGGTTGACGAGCTCCGCTTCGAGCACATTCTCCCCCGGTCCTTCCGCAAAGCGGATCCGTTCCGGGCGGATCATTACGCTCCGGTCGCCGAACACACCCGGCTCAAAGAAATTCGCGTCGCCGAGAAAGGTGGCGACAAACCGGTTGGCGGGGCGGTTGTAGACCTCCTCCGGCGTGCCGAGCTGGCGCAGGATGCCGCTCTCCATCACAGCGAGGCGGTCGGCCATGCCGAGCGCCTCCTGCCGGTCGTGGGTGACGTAAATGGCGGTTAAATTGCGTTCTTTGCAGATGCGCCGGATCTCGCGCCGCATGGTGTCCCGCAGCCGCGCATCGAGGTTGGAGAGCGGTTCGTCGAGCAGCAGCAGCGCCGGGTGTACCGCGAGCGCCCGCGCCAGCGCGACCCGCTGCTGCTGGCCGCCCGAGAGCGACGGGATCCGCCGTTCGGCGAACTCTTCCATCCGGACCAGGGCCAGCGCCAGTGCGACTTCCCGT
Source organism: Victivallis sp. (assembly GCA_031556915.1). Classification (GTDB taxonomy): domain Bacteria; phylum Verrucomicrobiota; class Lentisphaeria; order Victivallales; family Victivallaceae; genus Victivallis. Next base: position 4,983 of record JAVBSA010000558.1, on the reverse strand, counting down.
TTGATCTCCGCCTTCGACGCCCCCGCCGTGCGGAGCCCGAAGGCGATATTCTCGAACACCGAGAGGTGCGGCCAGAGCGCGTAGTTCTGAAACACCATCGCCGTGCGCCGTTTTTCCGACGGCAGCCGGGTGATTTCAACGTCATTGAAACGGATCGAACCCGCGTCCGGCTCGACCAGCCCCGCCAGAATGCGGAGCAACGTCGATTTGCCGCACCCCGAGGGGCCGAGCAGAAAGAACAGCTCCCCCGGCTCCACAACGAGCTCGATCGGTTTCAACACCGGTACATTCGGCACATAGGACTTGGCGATTCCGGCGATTTCGACTCTGGTCATGTTGGTTCCCTGACAAAAACGGCCGCTCCCGGAACCGGAAGACGGCCGTTTATTTGGATATCTTACTTGTCGTATTTGACAACGGCCGCGTTGGGCACGCCGAAGGAGGCGCCTTCCTTGCCGTCATGAGCCGGAATCTCGACCTTGCCGGCGGGGAAGCTCTTCGCATAGATCGAATCGGTGTACTTGCCGTTGGCGACGCTCCAGCCGGCCTTTTCGTCCTGCTTCGTCCAGCCTTCGAGGCCGGTGACGGTTCCGCGATCCTGAACCAGGATGTAGATCATCGCCGGATTCCGGATCTCGAAGCTGTAAGCGATGCCCGGCTTGTTCGACGGGCCGCGCGGCACCGAGACCATCGGCAGATTCTTCAGCGAATCGGGCAGCTCGGTGAAGGAGAAATTGGCGCCGGCCGCACGCTGTTTGCTCTTGGCCGTAAGGATGCTTTCGGTCGGGGTCAGGTCGGCCGCTTTGCCGTCGGCGGTGACGACGAGCGCGTTGGGCACGCCGAAGTTGTCGCCCTGCTTGCCGTCATGCACCGGAACTTCCACCGCTCCCGCCGCGCACTCCTTCGTATAGATCGTGTCGGAGAAGCTGTCGCCCCAGGCCGTCGTGCCGGCGACCTTCTCCCAGCCTTCGGGGATGGTGACTTTGCCGCGGTTGTGAACGAGCAGATAGACCCGCGCCGCCTGGTCGAGCGTAACAGTGTAGGAGGCGCCGGGCTGGTTGCCGACGCCGCGCGGAGCGAACACAATCGTTTCGCCGGCCAGGCTGGCCGGAATCGCAGTGAATGCGAAATTGCCGCCGACCCGGCTCTTGGCGTTGATCTCAATTTTGCCCGCTTTCGCGCCGTTGGTCAGGTTGGAAACCTGGACTTCCGTCGCACCGGCCGCAAAGACTGCCGCCGCGATTCCGAGAATTCCGAATAGTTTCATAACGATACTCCTCCTTCTTGTTATTGCCGGATGTGAGGCTGCAAACGATAGTAGCCTCCTCCGAGTTTCTCTATTGCAAATTCCGACGCCTTGCGCGGATCGAAATAACCCGCGACGAAGAGGTCGAGATAAGCCGCTTTCCGTTTGCGGTCGATCTGCCCCGCGAGCGCGCCGCCGACAAGCGGCAGCACCCAGGCGAAGCATCCGTCGTCGCTGCGGTCGATCCGCCATTCGCCGGCCGTCTCCAATTCGAGGGACTGCGCGAATTCCCCGGCGAAATTCCGGAGCGCCTCGAGCGACTCGATCGCTTCGCCGGCACACTCATAGACGTCGATCGAGGCGGAGAGCGCGTGCGCCCGGCTCGACTGAAAGCGATCCTCCCACGAAAGCGAGAACCGGCAGTCGCGTCCTTCGATCACCGGCACGAGACGTTCCATGCCGTTGTTGCCCACGATTCCGCGATTCATCACGCTCGAAACGATCCATTGGGTCGACCCCAGCCCCTTGCCGATGGTTTCCATCGCCAGCTCAAAGTCGACCTTTTCCCCGCAGGTGAACAAATCGACCGCGGCATAATCGTGCTCCGGCCAGGCGTGGACGGCGAAATGGGATTCCGAAATCACCACCACCCCGCTGACGCCCTGCGGTTCGAATAAATGAAAATTGGAATCGATCACCGTCGCGCCGGATTTGTCCGCGGCCTCCAGAAACACCTTCTCCACCAGCTTCGCATCGGAGAGCATTTTAGGGTCGCAATCGTAAAATTCGACCGTCATATGGCGCCCGAGGGCGAAACCGCCCCCTTCACATCCGTGGCAATGCTTTTTCATCTGCTTCATCATTAATTGGAACGGTTATATTCCGCGTTCAGCTTGCACTGAGCATCGAGATCTTCCATGAACGCCGCCTGGGCGGACTGCATCTTCTGGTAACGGGCGATCATTTCAGTCTGCTGTTTCTTGCTTTCGAATTCCTTCATATCGGCGGGAATCCGCTTGATCAGCTTCGCGATCTGCGAGCCGCGGCCGGTATCGATCACGGCTGTGAATTCGCCGGGGGCAAGCTCGGTGGCCGCCTGGGCGGAATACATGTATTCCTGCGGCGGCATCTCACTGCCGAGAACCACCGGGAAAGTCTTGGCATTGCAATTCTTGAGCCCGTTGAAAACCTTGTCGCGTTCGGCGCCCGCAGCGGCGGCCAGGATCGCCTCTTCGGCCTTGTCCGCCGCGGCGCGGGCCAGCTTGCGGGCCTCGCTGTCGCGATAGTCGCCGAGCACCTGTACGGAAACCTCTTCGAAAGAGGCCGCGCGCTCCTGGTTCCGGACCAGGGCAAGCCCCACATAGGCCGCCTCGTCGCCGGCGACCGCGTTGGTCACGGGCGAACTGTCGAAGGCCGCCGCGAGAGTGCGGACCAGCACCGGGGAATCGATCTTGCCGATCGAAGTCGCGGTCATGGCGACGGTTCCGCTTTCGCTCACTTTGCTTTTGGCGCGGGCGGCTTCCGCCTTGAAGAGCTCGATGTGCTTCGCCTGAGCCGCGCTTTCGATCTGCTCATATGCCTTGCCGGCGAAATCATGCGCTTTCTGCATGGCGAAATCGCGGGTGAGCGCCTGAAGAAGCTCCTTCTTCGCCTCCGCCTTGCAATCTTCGAACTTCGGTTCTTTGCCCTCTTTGCCGAACTTGGCGAAAACCGCCGGATTCGCTTCGAAATACTGTTTGACCGCCGCGTCGTTCGCCAGCGGGGCCGCCTGTTTGGCGTATTCCGCGTAGGGGAACTCCGCGATCAGCGCCGTGAAGCTGCCCGGGATGCGGTATTGCGCCTGGTTGGCGGCAAAATAAGCCTTGACCGCTTCGCCGTCGCTCTTGACATCCTTCAGGAAAGACTCCGCCGTAAAGTCGACCGCTCTGATCTCGTAGCGGACATTGAGCTGCCGGTAGAGCGTCTCCACCTCATTGGGGGTGACGGCGACGTCGGCGGCGATGGCCCGGCCGAGCTTTTCCTGAAGCAGCGCGCCGCGCAGCGCTTCGACGAACATCTCTTCGGTAACGCCCTGATGCTTCCGCAGCGCGTTCATGGTTTCATCATACTTGGCGCGGGTGAATTTGCCGCCTTCCTGGAAGAAGGGCAGTTCACGCATGAGCTCGGCGATCTCCTTGTCGCTGACCGCAAGGCCGAGCCGTTCCGCCGCCTTCATCTGGCAATGGCGGAAGAAGGCGAATTCGATGGAGTCGTTGCTCCGGCCCATGCCGAGCGCGGCGAGCACGCCGATCTGGCGGCGCTGAACCTGGAGATCGTTGAAGGTCACTTTGCGGCCGAAGGCTTCGCCGACCGCCCGGTCCATCCCGCTCCCGTCGCAGCCGAACTGGCCGGGCGTCAGGAAGCCCAGGAACGAAACGATAATCACAAGCGTGAAAATACCGAACAGCCAGCGGCTGTGTTTATGGAACATGACGTTGAGTTTCTTGATAATCATCCTGGACCGAATCCTTCCTTAATGTTTTTTTGTGTAACTTTATACTATTCTGTAATTTTCACTTTGAGCAATGCGGGCCGGAGTTCTTTCACGTCGAGATTGTCCCCCTTGATAAAACAGGCGGCGGAAATTTCATACACGCCGGGTTTGTCGATATGCGAAATATCCAGGTACGGCCGGACTTCATTCGGGGTCAGCGCCAGGACCGCCCCCGCCAGGCCGCGCACCGTCACTTCAATCCGCGCTGAGCTCAGAATCTCCGTCTTCAACGGACTCCCGCCGGGGCGGTTGAGCAGCAGCACCGGCAGCGACTGGAAGGTCCGCTGCTCGAAATTCTTCATCACGTCGATCCGGCAGGTCACCCGCGCCGGAGAAACGGTACAGCCCGGCGGCGGTTCGAGGTCCGCGACATATTCAAACGGCTCCGTCACCGTTTCGGAGAGCGGGATCGGCGACGTCGAAACCGATTTCAATTCTTTCACCAGCTGTTCCGGGCCGGTCACCCGGATCCTGGACGGGAGACAATCGGCAAGCGAACTCTTGTAGTCGTTCGACAGCCGGTTGGCAAAGGTGATGCGCACCGGAATATCGCGGGTCATGAGCTGCTGCAGATTCAGTTGAAGCTCCTCCGGCTCGGCCCGCATGACCCTTACGCCGAGCGGCGAAGCGAAATTCTCCGGCGACAGCCGCAGCGTATACGGTTTGCCCGGCACGAATTTACCGTATTCCACCTGAACCGTGCCGCGCAGCATGTTCGCCGTCAGCTCCACGTCGCGGGCCGTCTTCAGGCTCAAGGTCACGTAACAGGGTTTGGGGTCGACATCGATCAATTCCCGCGGCAGCAGGATTTCCACCGGAACGTCGGTGATTTTCCGCGGTTCCGAACTGATTTCGTTGTAGACGTAAAAGTAGATCAAAAAGGCGAAAAAGACCGCAATCGCCTTGCGCCAGAAGTCGCGGCGGATCGCTTGCAGGAAGCGGGCGAAAAGGGATCGGCGGAGGTGTTTGCTCATGATTCCTTCTCCTTGCCGTTTTTACCGTCGCGGGCGTGGTCGGCCTGTTCCTCGAGCATCTGCACGGTTTCGGCGAGGTCCGCGTCGTCCTGTTCCAGGATGATCAGCTTTTCAAGATAGTTGGAGAGCTCTTCGCCGGAAAGATCCCGGTGGAGCATTCCGCGGCAGGCGACGCTGACCGATCCGGTTTCCTCCGACACCACCACCGTCACCGCGTCGGTCTCTTCGGA
>JAVBSA010000066.1:0-7389 GCA_031556915.1 Victivallis sp. | reverse complement strand
GCTGGTTCTGAAAGGCGTGTTTCCGGCTCCAGACCAGGTCCGTGACGGTGAGCAGACGGAAATCCTGCGCGATCGCCCGCTGCAGCGCGTCGGCGTGGCGGCGCCCTTTAGGCCAGAGGAGAAAGAGGTGAAATTCCGGTGCGTTCATGGGCGGGACTCCTTTTGAGACGGCAGCTTTCGCAGAATGTAAAATGCCTGGCCGCAGGTGACAAGGTTTTTCAAGATCAGCGTGATGGTGCTTCCCAGCGCAGCGCCGACGATTCCGTAGCGCGGGATGAGCCAGTAGTTGAGGAGCACGTTGCCGATGACGCAGCCGATCACATTGTTGCGGTGCCACCGTTCCTTGCCGGTCATCATCAGGAAATAGGCCACGGGGCCGGTGCCGAGCACGACGCACTGGCCGACGGCGAGAATCCAGAGCACGGACGAGTCGGCCGCGAATTCCGGGTTGTTGAGGCGCATCAGGAATTTCCCGAACAGCAGGAAGAAACCGAGCAGTCCCAGCGAGAACAGAAAGAGCACCCCGGTGCTTTTGTACAGCAGCGACTTGAGTTCCCCGTAAGTGCCCGCATGCCACATGGCGGCGAAGCGCGGCGCCACGATGCAGTTGCAGGAGACCAGCAGGAGTTCCCCCACCCGGACCGACTGGCGCGCCGCCTCGTAAGGGGCGACCAGCGCCGCGGAGTCGAAGTAGGAGAGCATCAGTTTATCGGTCGCCGCCAGCACCTGGTTGAGGAGGGCGATGGCCATCAAAGGCAGACTGCAATAAAAAATTTCCCGGTACGGCATCGGATTCGCCGCCCGTTTCGCAGCCGGATAAAGCAAAAGATATCCTCCCGCCGCCGAGAGGACGCAAATGAGTGTGTAACCGAACGCGGTACAGAAGAAACGCGAGTTTGCCGGCAGGAAAAAGACGATTCCCAGCAGCAATATGGTTCCCCAGGGGATGAAGGCGGTTTGCAGCAGTGTCCCGGCGCCCACCCGGTGTTTGGCGAAAAGCCCTTGCGAAAGCAGCAGATTGAGCGCCAGGGCGGCCGCAGCCGGAATCAGGAGCCAGACGGCGGCCGACACCGGCTTGCCGCTCATGGCGGAGTATCCCTGGAGCCCGGCCGCCGTCAGCGCGGCAAGCAGCAACGTCACCGGCAGCGTGAGCCGCAGGGCCTGGTGGAGATACCCGGATTGGTTCCGGCTCGTTTCGATGGGCATGAACCGCAGCGCCGCGGTGTCGAAACCGAAGAGGCCGACCGCGGCAATCAGCGGCAGAATGGTCTGGCCGACGAAGAAAAGGCCCGCCTCTTCGGCCGGGAGCAGGCGGTTGATGAAGATGGTGAGCAGCAGGATTCCGAGCGCGCCGCCGCCGCGGACAAAGAGCGATACGCCGCCCGAAACGAGCAGTTGGCGGTTGTTGCCGGAAAGGATGCTTTGCAATGGCTTCAAAAGAAGAACCCTTTCAGCTTTGGGAACGGCGGAGTGCTTCGGTGAGGGCGATTTCGAGGATCTGGATCGTCCACTCCACGTCTGCCATGGCGCGGTGCGCCACCTGGCCTTCGCGGCAGCTCAACTGAAAGTAGGCGCGCAAGTTCTGCAAGCTGTAACTGGGGAGGCCGGGGTGGGTTTTTTTTAGCAGTGCGAGCGAGTCGAGCGTTTTGCCTTTCCACAGCGGCAACCCGGTCCGTGCCAGCGATTCCTGCAGGAATCCGAGGTCGAACCGGGCGTTGTGGGCCACCAGTGTGCTGCCGTCGAGAAAGTCGAGCAGTTTATGGCCGACCTCGGCGAAACGCGGCGAATCCTTCACCATCCCGTCCGTGATCCGGTGGACCGCCGACACGCGGGCCGGAATCGGGCAGCCGGGGTGGAGCAAGGTCTCAAACCGGCGCAACGATCCGTCGGTTTCGACCCGGATCGCCGCAAGTTCGACGATCCGGTCGTTGGGAGCGCTCATGCCGGTGGTCTCCACGTCGAAGACGGTGAAGGGCCCGAGTTCCTGCCAATGCATTAATTGCTGTACCCGTTGGGGTGTTTGAGCTGCCATTTCCAGGCCGATTCGATGATCGCTTCGGCCGATTCGTATTTGGGAAGCCACTTGAGTTCCGCTTTGATGCGGTCGCTGCAGGCGATGAGTTTGTCCGGGTCGCCGGCGCGGCGGGGGGCCATTTCATAGTTGACCTTCATGCCGGTGACCTTTTCGGCGGCGTCGATGATTTCCCTGACTGAGAGCCCGTTGCCGGTGCCGAGGTTGTAGTGGCCGCTTTCGGGCGCGGTGAGCGCCAGTTCATGCGCCTGGGCGAGGTCGAGGATGTGGATGTAGTCGCGGATGCAAGTCCCGTCCGGCGTCGCGTAATCGTCGCCGTAGACCATCATCTTCTCACGCTTGTCGCGGAGCACCTGGAGGATGATCGGGATGAGGTGGCTTTCGGGCCTGTGGTCTTCGCCGTATTTCTCGCTCGCGCCCGCCGCGTTGAAGTAGCGGAGCGCGGTGTAGCGCATCCCGTGGATTTCGCTGTACCATTTGAGCACTTTTTCGAAGCAGAGCTTGGATTCGCCGTAGGGGTTGATCGGGATCTGGCGGTCATGCTCGCGGATCGGAACCGACTCGGGCATGCCGAAGGTGGCGGCGGTGCTGGAAAAAACGAAATTCTTGACGCCGCCTTCGACCGCCGCGTCGGCGAGATTGATGCCCGAAGCGAGGTTGTTGCGGAAATATTTCGAGGGATTCTGCATCGATTCGCCCACCAGACTGAAGGCCGCGAAATGCATCACCGCGTCGAAATTACCCTCTTTGCACACCTTCATGATGAGCTCGCGGTCGGCCAGGTTGCCGAGAACGAATTTCGCGCGCGGATCGACCGCCTCGCGGTGGCCGGTGAGGAGCGCGTCGAAGACGGTGACGTCGTAACCGCGGTCGAGCAAATACTCCGAACAGGCGCTGCCGATGTAGCCGGCTCCGCCGGTGACCAATACTTTTTTCATGCGTAAACCTCTATTGTAAAAGGGTTGAAATCAAGTGGGAAATATACACCGGGAAAGCGTTTTTTACAAGTGTGAGAGCTTCGAAACAGCGGTTTTACGCTGCCGCGTTTGCATGGCCCCGGCCGCGACTGAAGCTCCGGGGCGGACATGTCGGACAAGTCGGACTTGTCGGACAAGCCTGTTAAAATCGGTATTTTTATTGTCCGCGGACTTGAAAAAAACGGAATCCGTGATAAATTCATATACTCATGTGATTGATTGAAACAACGTTTTTTGTAACTATAGTCAGGAAGTAAGAAAAAATGGCTCACACCAAATCCGCGATCAAACGTCTGCGTACCAGTCAGGAACGGAATCTGCGCAACCGCATGCGCAACAGCGAACTCAAGACGGCTGAGAAGAAATTCCAGGCCGCCGTCGCCGCCGGCAACACCGTCGAGGCTGTCGAGTTCGGCAAGAAGTTCGCCAGCAGCCTGGACAAGGCCGCCAAGGCGGGCACCATCCACGCCAACCGCGCGGGCAACAAGAAGTCGCAGGTCGACAAGCTCCTGAACGGAATGGCCAAGTAAGCCCTTCCCTCCGGAGGAGACACGGCGTTCCGCAGAAGCGGGACGCCGTTTTCATTTTACGGTGACGCTATGATGTACAAGGTGTTTCTTTCGATTGTCCAGACCTTCCTCGTTTTCGGGGTGGGGGCGATTGCCTGGCGGCTGAAGATGATCGAGCGGAGCGATCTGGACAAGCTTTCGCGGCTGACGCTGGAACTGTTTTTTCCGATGCTGACCTTCAGCACGATCACGCGCAACTTCGATCCTTCGCAGCTCGACGAGCTCTGGATCATGCCGCTTCTGGGGATATCGATGATGCTGTTCGGCGCGGGCGCGGGCTGGGTGTTCAAGCACTTCATGCGCAACAAGGAGCACGGGCGGCCGGGGACGTTCCATCATCTTTGCGCCATCAACAACTAGGTCTATTTGCCGCTGATCATTCTGGATCATCTGTATGGCGAGCGTCATGTGGCGCTGCTGCTTCTGATGAACGTGGGGTCGACGGTGGGATTCTGGACGGTGGGGGTTCTCACCTTTGCGGGCGGCACTTCGCTCCGGGGGGCTTTGAAGAGCATTTTTTCCACCAATCTGTTCGCGGTGGCGGCGGCCCTGCTGGTCTGTTTCCTGCGGATTCCGGTGCCGGAAGTGCTGGCGGACACAATAAAATATGTGGGCGACATCACGGTGCCGCTGATGCTGGTGACGATCGGGGTGGCGCTGCTCGGGTGCTTTCACGGTTCGGTGGAGAACTGGACGGATATGTCGATGCTTTCCGTGCTGCGGTTGGTGTTGATCCCGTTGGGGATGCTTCTCCTGATCCGTTTGTTCCCGCTGCCGGGTGAGGTGTATCAGGTCGTTGCGGTGGTGGCGGTGATGCCGGCGGCCTCGAGTTCGGTGCTGATTGCGCGGCGCTACGGGGGCGACGCGGATTTCGCGGGGCGCGCGATCCTGATCAGCACGGTTCTCTCGCTGGGGACGATTCCGCTGTTGCTGCACTACTTTCTTTAGTGGGGGAGGCGAAGCCGACCGGGTCCAGGGCCTTTCGGCCTTGGCGCGGTTTGCAAAGGGCGCGGAGCCCTTTGCCGGAGTTTGAGGCGGAGCCTCAAGGTATCTCGCGCGCCGGTGACGCTGAAAAAGAAAAATTTCGCAAGAAATTTTTCGCCACCAGGCGGGCGACGGTCTTTTCGACCGATCAGGTCGAAAAGACCCCGACCCCTGTCAGGCTCCCACGATTCTTCAAGCCATAAAAGCGGCGGGGATGTGCATTTTTCCAACATGCGCGAAGCGCGCTTCATTTTTTTTGCCAGAGGCAAAAACGCCTCCCCACTTGATTTTACGCGGGTTCCGTGGTACATTACCCCTATTATGGAAATCATCGACGCACACATGCATTACGCCGGCTGGGAGGGCTTTCGGGAAGTCGCCGAAGCGGCCGGCCACGTCAACACCCCCGAACATATCCGGGAGACCTTCCGCGCCAATTGCGTGGTCATGGCGATCGCCATGGGCGCGGGGCATCACGGGCCGGCAGACGGGCTCTGTCACCCCGGCGGCCCCAACCTCGGCGTCACGCCGGACTATATCTGCTACTGCGCCGGAGTGGAGTCGGAGAAGATCACCCCGGAAAATACCCCGAAATCGCTGGAACTCTTCGAGGCGGCCTTGCGTTCTCCGCAATGCGTCGGGCTGAAATTCTATCCCGGCTACTCCCCGATTTATCCCGGCGACCCGCGCCATTTTCCGTTCTACGAGCTGGCGGGCGCGCTGAAGGTTCCGGTGGTCTTCCACACGGGCGACACCGCCGGCACGCGCGGACTGGTCAAATACAGCCATCCGCTGGGGGTGGATGAGGTGGCGGTCCGCTTCCCGCAAACCACCTTTGTGCTGGCGCACTACGGGAACCCGTGGATCGTGGACGCGACCGAAGTGGCGGCGAAAAATGAAAACGTCTTTATCGACCTCTCCGGTCTCGCCGCGGGCAAGGTGGGAGTTCCGGAATACCTGGAGGAATTCCAGGGGTATGTGGCGCACCTCAAAACCTGGATGGCCTATCTGGCGGACTGGGAGAAATTCCTGTACGGCTCCGACTTTCCGCTGGTCAGCGTATCTGCGTATATCGGAATCATCAAGGCGTTGACGCCGGCGAAACATTGGGAAAATGTTTTTTACAACAACGCGCTCCGGGTTTTCCCGAAAGTGGAAAATCTGGTGAATGCCGGAAAAAAACTTGTATAATCGTTCGGAGTGGTTATATTAACTTTTCAGGTATGTCGGTTGTGGGCAGTCGCGGCCGGGATTCGTCCCGGTTGAGGAAAGTCCGGACTGCAGAGAGCAGGGAGTCCTTTTGAAAAGAAGGATACCGCGGACAATACGCCGCGGGAAGGCCAGTGCAACAGAAAGCAAACCGCCCGGAAGCGATTCCGGGTAAGGGTGAAAGGGTGGGGTAAGAGCCCACCGGGTGCTTAGCGAAAGCGGCGCCGCATGGTAAACCCCTCCCGCAGCAAGACCAAATAGGGGACCAGTTACTGCTCGTAACATTAGGAGTCCCGGGTTCTGGTCGCATAGACAGATGATTGCCCATCCGCTTTACGCGGAGGACAGAATCCGGCTTACAGCAGCCGCATACCCCTTATTGCTCTTTGAGGTTTCAATTTCTAAATAAGGTGGCGGAATGGCGAAATATGCGATTTTGAGTGACATTCACTCCAACTACGAGGCCTTGTCGGCCGTGTTGGAGAAGTGCCGGCAGGAAGATGTCAATTATTATGTCTGCCTCGGGGATATCGTCGGCTACAACGCCGAACCCCAGAGGTGCCTGCATGAGATTTACAACCTCAATTGCGTGGCGCTGGTCCGCGGGAACCACGACGAATACACCGCCAACGGCAACATCGGCGTCTCCGGCTTCAACGCGCACGCCAAACACGCGGTGGAGTGGACGCGCTCCCAGCTGAGCGACGAAGAACGCAACTGGCTGGGCAGCACGCCCTTCCGGGCCACGTTGCCGGAATGCAACGCGACCTTGGTGCACGCCACGCTGGATTCCCCCGAAAACTGGGGATATATTTTCGACTCGCACCACGCGGCGGACAACTTCAATTACCAGTTCACCTCGCTCTGTTTCTGCGGCCACTCGCACGTGCCGGTTGCGTTCTGCAAACGGCCGGTCGCAACCAGCCTCGAAGAGATCGAAGCGTGGAATTACAATCCCGAAATCGAAGAGGACAACTACGATTATACGCTTGCCGACGAGCTGATGGTCGAGGTGAAGGTCGGTTACAAATATCTCTTCAACATCGGCAGCATCGGGCAGCCGCGTAACCGCGACCCGCGGTCGAGTTTTGCCATTTACGACTCCGTTTCGCGTCTGGTCACCCGGTATCGCGTTCCTTACAACATTGCTTTGGCGCAGCAGAAGATCGTCGACGCCGGGCTGCCGGAACGCCTTGCGCTGCGTCTGGCCAGCGGCAGCTGATTCATGAGGCCAACCCGAAGCGCTGTCAAGCGCATCCTGGTCGTAAAACCGAGCAGTCTCGGGGATATTCTGCACGTTTTCCCCGCGTTGGAGCTGTTGCGTCGCGCGTATCCCGAAGCGAAACTGGATTTCCTGGTGCACCCGGCTTTTGCGGAATTGCTGGAATACAGCCCGTTCCCGGTGTCGCGCCGGATCCTGTTCCGCCGCAAACAGCTCGGCAGACTTTCCACGATGATGCCGGAATTTTTCCGGCTTGCCCGGAGCCTTCGCCGGCACCGTTACGATTTGATCATCGATTTTCAGGGGCTGACCCGGAGCGCGCTTTTTTCGGTGATCGCACGGGGGGGGCCGGTGGTCGGTTTCGCGAATCCGCGGGAGCCGGCGGCGGCGTTGGGG
>JAVBSA010000649.1:0-4287 GCA_031556915.1 Victivallis sp. | reverse complement strand
CGAGGCCAGCAGCTCGGCGGCCGGCGCGTTGTACGATAGGATCTGCATATCGATGTTGTTCGCATCCATATCGGCGATTCTGTCCGCGCCGATGTCAAGCAGCTGTTCGATCCGCATCGTCGTCCTCGAACCGAAGTCGGCGACGAAAGCCCGGGCGTGGCCGGGGGCGATTTTTTCGACTTCATCGCGGGTCGCGGCGGTCATGGGCATGTTGATGAAATGCTCCTCGACGGTGATGATTTTCATTCTGTTGGAATCGTTTTTCGTTTTCACGGCAGGGTAGGTATGCGTATGGGTGGCGACCGGGCGGTAAAAGCCCCGCGTAAGCTTGATGCCGGGCGTATGGCCCAGGTCGGAGGCCAGTTTTTCCGCGTAGGCGGGGTTGTTGTTCGCATCGACGAAACCATTGTAAGATTGCCACTGGCTTACATTTACGATTTTGAACGGGTTGCCGGGCAGAACCGACCGGTACAGTGTGGATCCCATGGCGGCGCTCATCTGGCCCATGATTTTGGAACGTACCTGCCAGTCCGCGACAAAGGGGGCGACATCTTCGTCATTCATCTCCATCAGGTTGATGAAAACGAACGGTAATTCGGGGGATTTGATTTCAGGATCTTTTTGGACCCGCTGGAGCGACGCATCGTTACGTGCGCCGGAGTCCCCGCCTTGAAACGATCCCGCATAGATATTGTTCGACCATGCCGCGGGACGATAGAACCCGCCTGCCGGCTTGCCGTTGTTTGCACCCGCCCATGCATCCTGTGATTGCCATTGAGAGATATCGATGAGCTGATACCGGGCGCCCGCCAATAATGATCGGTAGAGGGTGGCGGTCATATCCCCCCTGTTTTCCGCGCGCTTATTCCAGTCCGCAACAAATCCGTCGATATCTTGCGTGGAGACCTCGATGAGTTCGATAACGGTGACGGGTGCTTCAGAATCAGGCAGATCGGCTGTTTTTGCCGCTTGTGCTCCAAGCAGCAGCCCTGTGATAACGAGCAAAATAAATTGTTTCATTTCCATTTCCTTTGGTTACAGCCCCGGTACGGCTTCAATCTCAATATTGACTTCGGGCGAAAACGACGCGCGTTACCATGGCACAACACCGGAACGGTCCATGAATGCACCCGTCGGGCCGTCGGGCGGCAGCGTCGCCAGGCGCACGATGGCGTCGGTTCCTTCCGTGACCGTCTGCCGCCCCTGGTGCGCGTTCAATTCGGTGCACGTACTGCCCGGATCGGCCGCGTTGATCCGCATATGGGGAAAGGCGCGGGCGTATTGCACGGTCAGCATCGTGAGCGCGCTTTTTGACGCACAGTAGAGCGGAGTCGGTACTTTCGATTCGGCGCGGCTTTGGTCGTGCACCAGGGCGAACGACCCCAGGCCGCTCGAGACGTTGACGATAACGGGGTGTTCCGACCGTTCCAGAAGCGGAAGGAACGCATTCATCACGCGCACCGGCCCGATCAGGTTGGTGCCGAACACGGTTTGCGCATCCGCCGCCGTGAGGTCGGCGGCCTTTTTCATGGGGGCGGCGATTCCGGCGTTGTTGATGAGAATGTCGAGATGCCCTTCGAGCTCGCGAAACTTCTCCGCCGCCGCCGCGACGGATGCGTCATCCGTCACATCGAGCGGGAGGCAAACGACGCCGAGCGCTTCCGCGGCCTCCTGTCCCCGTTTGGGATCGCGGGCTCCGATATAGACCTTGTATCCCAGCTCTTTCAGCCGCCTTGCCGTTTCATAACCCAGCCCTTTGTTTCCGCCGGTAACGAGTACATTTCTTTTTTTCATCCTTGCGGCTCCTTATTTTCGGTTGACAGGATCATTTTTTCAAACTATATTAGGACAATGATCCTAAATTAGCACGAATGTACTAACTTGTCAAGCCGGGGAGAACAAATTTCGTGGCAATCAGAAATGTGAGGGACGAGATCCTGAAAACGGCCCGCAAAATGCTGTTGGAAAAGCCGTATGCCGAAGTCGCCATGCGGGACATTGCGGACACTCTGGGAATCAGCGTCGGCAATCTTACTTATCACTTCAAGAAAAAGGAGCTTCTGGCGGAGGCTGTGACTCTCGATCTGTTCAACCGGTACCGGCCGACCCCGCCGTGCCGCACATTGAAGGAGCTGGATGATTGGATTGCGCTTGCCGCCGGATCCGGCAAAGAAGACGCTTTCTACTTCAAGGATTTCGAGCATCTGGCGCAGATCGGTCCGGCGGTCCGGGAGATTCAGCGGAAGGTTTTCGAACAGAACATGATTTTCTGGCGGGAAACGTTGAAGCTGCTTGGCAATGCGGGCCTCATGCAGCCGGAAGGGTTTGAGGGTCAATATGATGCCTTTATCCATAATGTGTATCTGATCAAAGCCCGGTGGCGGGAACAAAGCCGGATCGAAACGCAGCTCGGCATCCCGGAAACGGATTTCCGTTCCCGGGCCTGGGCCTCCCTTTACCCGATGCTGACGGAACAGGGCCGCCGGGATTTCAAGGAACTGGTAAGAGTATGAGCAACAGGAATTGGAAAGTCATTTCCAGCAGGTATCTCAGCCGCGAGCCCTGGTTTACCGTGCGCTCGGAATGCGTCGAACTGCCCAACGGCAACCGGATTCCGAATTATTATGTACTGGACTATCCCGAATGGATCAATGTGATCGCCGTCACCAAAGAGGGCAAAATCGTGATGGTGCAGCAATACCGCCACGGCATCGGCCGGGTTTTTTACGAACTGCCCGCCGGAGTCTGCGAGACATCGGACGCCACTCCCATGGAAACCGCCCGGCGGGAACTCCTGGAGGAAACCGGTTACGGGAACGGCAAATGGCGTGAATTCATGACGCTCTCCGCCAATCCGGCGACCCACTCGAACCTGACGCATATCTTTCTCGCGGAAGGCGTGGAACTTCTCGGCAGCCAACAGCTCGACGAAGGCGAAGCCCTGACCGTGCACCTGTTCGATCAGGAGGAGCTATTCGCCATGCTTCAAAGGGGTGAAATACTTCAATCCCTGATGGCCGCGCCGCTCTGGAAGTATTTTTACGATCAGACGCAGCGCGCCGTAGATTCGCGGATGTTGAGTTTGTAATCGACGAGGATGTCGCGGATGGGCTGTTCCCGGTTGGCGATCCGATCCAGAAGATCCAGCGCGGTTTCGGCCAGGCGGGGGAAGTCTTGCTCCAACGTCGTGTGCCGGGGGATGTGGCTGGTGGAGTGAAGGTTCTCATAGGAGATGACGGAAAGATCTTCCGGAATCCGCTTCCCGTAAAGATGAAGCGCGTGAAGAACCTTGTTTTCGATGCCTTCTCCTGAAATCAGGAGCGCGGTGATCTTTTTCAGAAGAAGATTGCCGAGCGCTTCGTGGATCGGCATTGTTTCCGACCACCCCTGGCAGAAACAGCCGGAATCAATTCCGTACCGCGTGGCGGCTTCCTGAAATCCCTTGATGCGCGAGTCCGAGTTGACGTTGTGGTACCAGGGCTGATTGTAGAGAAAACCGATCCGCGTATGATTCAGCTCCTCATATAGATGATGCAATGCCAGGCCGATTCCCTGTTCGTCGTTGGAATAGACGCCGAACACGTTTTCAAAATGACGGCTCGCATCGTTGCAGATGACCAGCGGAAGATTCTTCATCAGCGGAAACGTCGTGGAGATTTCGTTCCGGAAGTCAAATGAAATCACCCCCGAAACCATGGTTTCGGTCAGGATGGACAAATCCTCGGGAGAGAGGTAAATCGCCCGGTCCCCCCGCTTCAGGATGGCCTCCCGTAAGGCGTTGATCACCTGGATGGAGTAATCCCCCAGGGGGATCCGCCGGGCGGAGGGGAAAATCACCGCCACCGTCTTCTGCCGCCCCGTCCGGATGTTGAATCCCAGCTCCCGGCTGGCCTCCATCACGCGCTGCCGCGTCCGGGCGGAGACGCCCGGCAGGTTGTTCAGCGCCCGGGAGACGCTGGCGATCGAGAAGCCGGTTGCTTTTGCAACATCGCGTATGTTTGTCTGTTTCATGGGATTAACATAATATGAATTTTCAGATTTGCAATTTTTGTTACGTATTTTGTTACGTATTTTATCTTGTTTAAGCGGAAAAGAAGACCGGCGTCTCTTGTCGTGGAGAGGGGAATATGGTATAATTGAAAGCAAGGAGATTTCACCGTATGATTGTCATTGATGAAACGAAAAAAGTGTTTTTGCTCCAATTGCCGGAGTGGTCTTACGCCTTTGGCGTCAATAAAGAAGGCAATCTCAATAACCTTCACTGGGGCGGTCCCGTCAACAGTACGG
>JAVBSA010000174.1:0-4491 GCA_031556915.1 Victivallis sp. | reverse complement strand
GAAATCGGCAACGAGCCGGACGCCGACGTCTTCTGGCGCGGCCGCTGGAAAAACCTCCTGACCGGCAACGAGCGGGCCATCATCGGCGACTACGTCGATTTTCTCGCCGCCTGTTCGAAAGGGGTCAAAGAGGGAAACCCGGAGGCGAAAATTCTCTACGCCGGCCTCACAAGCAAGGCCCCCGAAGGGCATACCTACCGGCCTTTCCTCGCCACGACGCTCGAACTTGGTGCGGCCGGGCATTACGATCTCATGAACACCCATTACTCCACCAATCTTGCGGAAACGCGCAAGGTGATGGCGCAATACAAGGCGCCGCAAGTTCCGGTCTGGGTAACGGAAATCGGCAGCTCTTCCGGCGGGCGCGGCAGGACGGAACGCACGCAAATTGTCGACGACCTCACGCAGCAGATCGAACAACTCGCCGCCGGAGCGGAAAAGGTGTTCAAATACGACTTTCGCAACGACGGCACCGACCTCCTGGAAGCCGAACACAATTTCGGCATGGTGAGGCGCGACTTTTCGCCAAAGCCGAACTACCCGGCCGCCGCCACACTGATCCGGATGCTTGGCGGGAAACAGTTCACACAGGAGCTCAACATCGTCAAGCAAAGCTCCAAAGGATTCCTGAAAGGCTACTCCTTCGGTCCGGTCAGCGCGCTCTGGATCAACGCGGCGAAAGAGGCCGAAATCACCCTCGATACCCCCGATAAAGAGCTGATCCTCACCGACGCCATGGGCGTAGAGCGCAAGCTCGCCGCCGAAAACGGCAAAGTCCGCTTCTCCGTCGACGAGCTGCCCTTCTTCCTCTCAGGGAACATCGCCGCCGCTCCGGGCAAACCGGTCTATCCGGCGGATCAACTGGTCCGCACGATCCCGGTGAAGCTCGTCAACCCGGGATTCGAAGCACCCGGCCACACCGGTTGGCAACCGCTCTTCAGCAAGGAAATCGCCAAAGTCTCCCGCATCACGGAAGAGGTTTATTCCGGCGCCGGAGCGCTCCGGATCGAAGTCGCCGCGCCGGGCGAACGCCAGTTCCGCTGCATCTTCCAGAAAATCGACGTCAAACCGTTCCTGGCGGAACTGAAGCCGGGCCAGTATCTCAAGATCAACTTCTCCTGCGCCACCCGCCGCTCCAACGCGGTCGGGCGCGGTTCGACCCTCGCCGGACTCTTCTACAACGCCGACAACAAACGCTTCGGCGGAGTCGAAGACGGCTACCGGGCAGGCAGTCACGATTGGCGGAGAATCCAGCTCAACGGCGTCATCCCCGCCGAAACTTCCACCATCGGAATCGAATACTACATCGCCCCCGACAGTGTCGGCGTCTTCGACCTCGACGACGTCAAAGTCGATCTCGAGCTCTGGCAGCGCCCGCAGTAAAAGCGTTAAAACGCTGACGCGTCTGCTTGTACGCCTTTGCAAAAAAGCGTTTTCAACGGACGTAACGGACAAAACGGACGTAACGGACAAAACGGACGAGCAGTGTTTTTTGAGCCTGATTCTCCGGAATGTGGCCAATCTTGTCCGTTTTGTCCGTTTTGTCCGTTTTGTCCGTTTTGTCCGTTTTGTCCGTTTTGTCCGTTTTGTCCGTTTTGTCCGTTGCGGGCAGTTTACTCCTTCCTGAATTTTACTTGTATTTTCCCGTAGACGCGCTACCTTATTGTGAGGAGAGAGTCAGGAGCGTGTTTATGAATTATTTAGGCCATCTGCCGGCGGGGGATTCCCTGTTTGGCTATTTGAAATATGATATTATGCCGCAGCTCGGGGTGCCGAGCTGCGAAAAGATGACGTTCCGGGTTTTCGGGCTGCCGGGGTCGAATGAAGTTTATCTTTATGAAGAGAAGTATTCCGGGCAGAGGATGGTCGGGAAATTTTTTCTTTCCGCTTTTGAACGGAATCATGAAATCGCCGGGAGGCGGATGAATCGTGAATACGATCACCTGGCGACGATGCGCAGCTTCGGGTTCGACGGTTCCCCCCACTATGTCGCGCGTCCCCTGGGGCGCAATTCGACCCTCAACTGCCTGCTGGTGACGGAATATTGCTACGGGGAGCTGATGAGCGGCATTTTTTCGCGTTCGATCCGGGGGAGGGACGGCGGGCTGCTTTACGGCAAACTGACCGCGCTGGCCTACTTTCTCGCCCGGTTCCACAACAACAGCGCCAACGGGCATACGGTGAACTTTCACCAGGGGTGCGATTACGTGGATTCGCTGCTCGGTTTTCTGCGGGGATGCGGATTGAGCGAGGGGGAGGCGGGTGAATTCTATTTTTTGCGCGACCGCTGGCGGGAACAGCCGAAGATGTGGGAGGACCGGCAGGTTCTGGCCCACGGCGACGCCACGCCCGAGAACTTCATGTTCGGCGACGGGCTCCACGTGATTTCCTTCGACCTGGAACGTCTCCGGCGCGCCGACCGGGTTTACGACGTGGGGCGCATCGCGGCGGACTTGGTTCACTTCTTTTTGCTGGAAAACGGAAATAAATACGCGGCGGAGCCGTTCATCGGCCATTTCCTCTGGGAATACGCCTGCCACTTCCCGGATCGCGAAGCCGCTTTCCGGTCGATCGTGCGCCGGGTGCCGTTTTATATGGGGATCACATTTCTGCGGAACGCCCGGAACGCGTGGCTTTCGTGGGAGCACCGCCGGAAGCTGGTCCGCGAAGCCCGGCATTGCCTGCGCAGCTTCGGGGGATAGAAAGTACAAGAAATCCGGAAGAAGCCGGTTGGCCCCGCTTGTGTTTTGCCGATATTGCTGTATCTTTGAATAAATTGGATTTCAGGGAGCATTATGAATATCAGATACACGGATGCGGAACTCGAAGCTTTATTGGCCGATATGGAAGCGGACAATATTGAACGGAAGGAGACGTTCAAAGGGGATGTCCCGGATAAGGCCAAACAGGCAATCTGTGCCTTTGCAAATGATTTGCCGAATCACAAAACGGCCGGAGTTTTATTGATCGGAGCAAAAGATGACGGCAGTCCTTCTCTTTTTCCGATTACGGATGAATTGTTGAGAACGCTTGCCGATATCAAAACGAATGGACAGATTCTTCCCATGCCGGTTATGACTGTGGAGAAGCGTCTTTTGCGCGGTGCGGAGATGGCTGTCGTTACAGTATTGCCTTCCGATATGCCCCCCGTGAAGTACAGTGGGCGAATCTGGATCCGGACAGGATCCCGCCGCTCTATCGCCAATGAACAGGAAGAACGCATTTTAATTGAGAAACGGCGTTATAAGAATATTCCATTTGACATTAATCCGGTGCCTTCTTCCTGCCTGTCGGATTTATCAAAGGTTCTTTTTGAAATCGATTACCTTCCCGCCGCCTTTGCGCCCGATATTCTGGAAGCAAACGGCAGAACGTATGAAGAACGCCTGGCTTCCTGCCGAATGATTTCTCTGCCGACGGATACGACTCCGACGGTTTTGGGATTGTTGAGTGTGGGAAAATCTCCGCAAGACTTCATTCCGGGAGCCTATATCCAATTTCTGCGGATTGCCGGTACGGAGCTGGCCGATCCGGTGGTGGATGAGGAACGGATACCTGGCACCTTGCCGGAAATGCTTCGCCGGATCGACGATAAATTCAAAGCGCATAATATGACTGCGGTGGATATTGTTTCCGCTCCGACCCATATTGCATCTTCTCTGTACCCTCCGGCAGCTTTCCAGCAGTTGATTTACAATGCAGTTTTGCATCGTACCTACGAGAGCACCAATGCTCCGGTACGGGTTTACTGGTTTAATGACCGGATTGAGATTCATAGTCCGGGCGGTCCTTACGGAAATGTGACGAAAGATAACTTCGGACAAGCCGGAATCACTGACTACCGCAATCCCAACATTGCCGCAGTGTTGAAGACATTCGGTTTTATTCAGGCTTTCGGGCGGGGCATTGCAACAGCCCGGCGGGAATTGGAGCGCAATGGAAATCCCCCATTGAAATTTGAAGTTTCGCCGAGCGCCGTGGTTGCCATCATCAGAAAAAAAGAATGACATGTATAAAGCGCTGATTTTCGATATCAACGGCACGGTCACGAATATCTCGACCGACGAGGGGCATGACGGTATTTACCGGGTTCTTGCCAATTTTTTGAGTTACCGGGGGATTGACATCCTGCCGGGGGAGTTGAAGGCGCTCTATTTCGAGCTGAATAAGAAGCAGCGGAGCGATACAACGGAGAAATTTCCGGAGTTCGACGTGGTGGGGATCTTCCGCGATATCGTGGAACAATATGCGCCCGAAGGGATGGCGAAGGAGGAGCGCGGGAGTCTGCCGCTTCTTCTGGCGGAGCTTTTCCGCGCCGCGTCGCGTTTCCGCCTGGAGTCTTATCCGGGTGTCCCGGAGATTCTGGGCGAATTGAAGAAGCAGTACCGGTTGGCCGCGCTCTCCGACGGGCAGGCGGTCTGGGCGGTGCCGGAGCTCCGCGCAACCGGGCTGGCGCAGTTCTTCGATCCGGTGATCATCTCGAGCGACCTC
>JAVBSA010000623.1:0-5281 GCA_031556915.1 Victivallis sp. | reverse complement strand
GGAAATTCCGCCGCAGTTCGTTCCCGGGGTCACCGGGGTTTTCCCGGAGGCAAAGCAATTCATCCCGGCGCAGCCCAAAACCTTCGCCGTCCGGGATGCTTCCGGCAAAGAACTCGGCAAGCTCTATCTCGAAACCGTCGGCGACGAGGGACGCAAATTCGGTTACGGCGGCACCATCGAAATCGCCATCCTTTTCGGAACGGATGAAAAGGTGGCGGGGGTTCTGCTCGGTAAAAACGATGAAACGCCCTCTTTCCTCAACCGCGTCCGGGCGGCGAAATTCCTGGAGCGCTGGAACGATCTGAAATTGAGCGAGATTCCGGCCAAAGATGTGGATGCCGTGACCGGGGCCACCCTGAGCTCCGAGGCAATCAAGAGCGGAGTCCGCAAGCTGGCGGAGAGCTGCCTCGGTCAAACCGCTTCGGCGGAAGCCGACGCCAAAGCCGCCAGGGTGGAAGCCATCCAACTGGAACGGCGGATCGCCGCCCTCAAGCAGATCGTAAGCGGCAGCGAAGTGCTTTTGAAACAGCTCCGGGAACGGAAAGAGGATGAGCTCGCCTTGCGCCTCGTCGCCGCGACCGAAGGACCGGAGGCGGCCGCAAAGTTCGCCGCCGGGGAGAAGATGATGTACTTCAACCACCCCCGGCGCGGCGGAGAACGGGGAAAATCCCCGCTGGAGACCGCCGTCGAAGCTTACAAGGCGGATCAGTCGGCCGAAAAGCTGGCCGCGGTAAAGGCGCTGATCCTCGCCGATTATGAGCGGATGCTTCAGTCGGTTCCGGCCCACAACAAAACCCAGGAAGACGCCCTGAAGGCGGCGGAAGCACGCCTGGCGATGTTGAAATCATCGCTCGGCGACGGAAACCGCTGACCTGCTTTTGACCGCGTGAACCCTGACCGCGACCAGGCAAAGGGGCGCGGCCAGGAACAGGATCAAAGCCCATGTGACGATCCGGCTGCCGCAGCGTCTCCCGGGGAACGCCAGCAGCCGGATTCGTTGTTTCAACTCCCGGGGGCTTTCGGCCAGGGCGAGTGAAAACGAATTCCTGCCGGAGGCGAACCGGAGCAGGAGTTTCCCGTAACGCTCCATGCTGTCCGGCCGGGATTCGAGAACCCTGCGGTCGCATTCCTGCTCGATCACGCGGCGCAGTTCGCGCCGGGCGATCCAGGCGAAAGGATTGTACCAGGAGAGGCTCCAGAACAGCAGCGAAAACAGATTGCGGAACGGGTCCTTTTCGGCGATGTGACAATACTCGTGTTCCAGCAGCAGAGAGAGCTCTTCGCCGGTCAGCAAAGCGAGTTTGTCGCCGGGCAGCAGGAGTCGCGGGTGAAACACCCCGAACAAAGCGGGCACCGCGGTCGCGCCGGAGGAATCAAGCAGGATCGGCGGAAAACGCAGCGCCCCCTGCCCTTCCGTCAGGCGCTTCCATGTCGCCAAAGTACGCGGGTCGGTGACGGGGGGCAGATTCCGCATCAGTTTCCGGCAGCGGCGATAGCGGCGGCCCAACAGAAGCAGCGCTCCCGCGGGCAATAGCGGAATCAACAATAATTCCAACATTCGCCGGTCGACGATCGTTCCCTCCTGAAGCATCCGGCAGAAGGAACTCCCCTCCCCCCGCAACCCCGAGAGGTCGACCAGGAAGGGCAGAAACGGCAGCGTCGTCTGCGGAATTAAAATAAGGCAACACCCGATCAGCCAGAGAGTTCGCATGTGTCGGGAAGACAGGTGACGCCCCGCCGCCAGCAGCAGCAGGACCACCGCCGCGCTGCGGACGAACGTACAGAGTAAGATGAGTTCAAAGGAATTCACGGCGCCTCCTTTTTACCGGCATCCTCCAGCAGTTTGCGCAACTCTTCCAATTCTTCTTTGCGGAGATTCCCTTTGTTGACCAGGCAGGTCAGGAAATTGCCCGCGGCGCCGCCGAACACACGGTCGAGCATGGAACGGCCGACCGCGTATTGGTAGTCCTCGCGTTTGATGGCGTTGGAATAAAGGAAGGTTTTCCCCTCCTCCTTCCGTTTGAGCGCCTTTTTCTGCAACAGCCGCAGCAACAGTGTCTTAATGGTAGGCTCTCCCCATGAGGTCCGGGTCTGAAGGCGGTCGACCAGCTGCCGGGAAGTGAGCGGGGATTCCTCCCAGAACTCCTTGAGGACTTCCAGCTCGGCGTCCGATATGTTCATCTTTTTCATTTCAGATCCTTATAGTTGAAATTCAGAATTGCCAACAGCAGGAAGACGACGATATAAAGCCCCAGCAATGTGATATTTGCTCCCAGCTTCTGCCAGGGAACCGGTGAAAGCCAGAAGAGAAAACCGTTGTTCATGATCTCCGAAAGCAGCCAGGGCCGGAGCTTTTCACTGAACGGCAGCGCGGCAATGACATAAGAGACCAGGTGCAGCGTGATGACCGTCACCGTCGCAGTCGTCATCCGGTTGAAAAGGGTGGAGAAAAAGAGCGCCAGAGACCCCAGCGTCATCAAGGAGAAGGAGAAGTAAAGTGTTGTCAGAAAATAGTTTGCCAGCGCCTGGGCGAACGGCATGATGACAACGTCGGTGCCGACCGCGCGATCGGCGAGCATCACCATCTGAGTCGGGGAGAATCCGCGGCAGACGCCGGCGAATCCGAGGTTGAACAACGAAAAATAGACGGTATAGGCCAACGTCACCAGATAGACGGCAAAGAATTTGGAGAGAATGATCTCGGCCCGGGAACGGGGGCGGGAAACATAGAGTTTCAAACTGCCGTCCTGCATTTCACCGGCCACACAGTCGCCCGCGATGGTTGCAATGACGACCGGCATCAGGACGATGAAGGTCGGCACCATGGCGACCCGGGCGAAAAAGAGCCCGTCGAGATAGCTGGCGAGATTCTGAGGTTCGAACTCCATCGATTTGTCGAAGCGGCGGAAAAAACTCGATTGCGTCGAGATGAACGCGAAATAGCAGAGCAGGAGAAAAAGCAGATGGCCCGCCAGCATGACATAGTTCTTTTTCTGAACCCGGAATTTGACCAATTCAAAGAGAGTTGCCCGGAACATCGTCGGCGCCTTTCGTAATTTCTTTCAGGAAAAATTCTTCGAGATTCTGCCGCTCCGGAATCAGCGCCGAAACACGGAAATTCGAACGGTACAGAAATTCACCGACCTCTTCGGAGGCGGTGTCGCCCAGCTCCAGCAACAGCTCCTGCTCCCCCGTCCGGCAGACGGAGCAAACAATCTGCCTCAGAAGAACTTCCGCCTCGTCGGAGCGGTCAAGGCGGATCCGGAGGTAACGCCTGTCGCCCAAAAGCTCGCTCATCTCCCCTTTGGCGCGGAGTTTGCCGCCCGCGATCAGGATCAACCGGTCGCAGATCTGCTCCACTTCGCCGAGCAGATGGCTGCTGACGAGACCGGTGACGCCGTATTGGCGGTTGTATTCGCGGATGATCTGCCGGATCTCCACGATTCCGGCGGGATCGAGCCCGTTGGTGGGTTCGTCGAGAATGATGAACTCCGACTCCGGCAGCAATGCAAGCGTGATTCCGAGCCGCTGGCGCATCCCGGTGGAGAAGGTGCGCACCTTGTGGTCGAAAACCTTGTCCAGCTCCATGAAACGGAGGATTTCCGAGCGCTTCGCCTCGTATTTCTTCCCCCGGCCGCCGGAGAGGATGTCGAGATTCTGCTTTGCCGTGAGATCGGGCAGAAAGGCGGGCCACTCGATGATCGCGCCGATCCGGCGCATGGCCTTGCAGTGCTCCCGGTGAGCGTCGAACCCGTCGACCAGGACGAATCCTTCGGTCGGCCAGATGAGCCCGGTGACAAGTTTGATCAGCGTACTCTTGCCGGCTCCGTTGGGACCGATGAGCCCGGTGACGCCGCCGTCGTTGATTTCGAGCGACACGTCGGCGAGAGCGGTTTTCTTACCGTAACGTTTGGTCAGGCAGAAACATTCGACGCTCATTCCGCCACCGTTTCTTTCGCTGCGTCGCCGCCGACCCGTATGGTGAGATAGAGATAATTCAGCGATGAGGACTTGCCGGCCGGCCCGTGAAAGGCGCCTGCGTCGTAGAGCAGCGGAAGACGGAACCCCATGAGCTGCAAGGTTTTTTCATCTGCTTTTTTACCGTTGATGCCCCACTCCCTGCCCCAGGCGTAGCTGCTGCCTTCGCGGTGAAAGTAATCGGCCTTATCGGCGGGGCAGCGGAAAACGCCCGTGCTGCCGGCGAGATAGGGGTTCAGCACTTCGACGATTCCGGGGAGGTTCTCCTCCCCTGCCCCCGCCGTATCCGGCATGATCCGGCAGTGCGGGAGGATGCGGTGATGGTCGTCCAGGTAACTTTCCAGCCCGAAACCGATCTGCCGCAAATTGCCGATGCAGTTCGTCCGAAGCGCCCGTTCCCGGGCGGAAGAGAGTGCCGGCATCAGGATTCCGGCCAGAACGGCGATAATCGCGATCACGACCAGGAGTTCGATCAAGGTAAATGTCCGTTTCATATTCCCCTCATTTGGTCGGAAGTTGAAGAGTCTTTGTCCAGATTTCGGTAATCGGGGCGAAACGCCGCCGTTCATCCGGCGTCAGCTCGGTATAGACCACGCGGGAGATTTCAGCGGTCAGCGCCTGTCCTTCCTCGCTGGTCTTGACCTGTTCGAGGATATCCTTGCCCTTCTGGGTCTGGGCATCTTCGAACGACTTCTGCGCCTGGCTCCGGATCGCCTCGGCCATCTTGTCCTGCTCCTCGACGGGGAGCGCCCGGATCTGGCGCAGCGATTCCGTCACGGCGCCGGTCATGGCCTTGATTCGAAGCTCGCGCTGCTTGCCTTCGGGATAATTCTGAAGTTCTTTGCGCAGATGGTTGAGAACCTCGCGCCGCTTGCCCCGGTTGCTCTGAGGAGCGAGAGAGCGTGCCAGCGCATCGGTCAACTCCTGTTCGCTCCAATTGCGTTTGCCGAGAATTTCATCGGCGGTCAAAGCTTCCGGCCGCAGGCTCAGGAGAAGCCAGACCAGCACGGCGATGACGGGAACGGCGATCAAGGTCGGATACAGCAGGGTCTTGTACCGTTCCACGGTCCGTTTGCGCCCCTCGGCGGGTGAATGATTCGCACTCATTGACATGCTCCTTAGTAGTTTGTCTACTATTACAATTACAATTGTAATCGCAAAATGCAAGGGCTGTTTCGAGAAAAAAGCAGAAAATATTTTACTGTTCGGCCATTCTGCTTTTTTCGCGGTATTCCGATGGAGGGCTGCCGCAGAAGGCGCGGAACCGGGTTGAGAAGTAGAAGGGATCGGCGATGCCGACCTG
>JAVBSA010000012.1:0-3906 GCA_031556915.1 Victivallis sp. | reverse complement strand
GTCGAACATGTCCCCCGGCGTGCCGCCCTTGACGGCGATCAGGTCTGCTTTTTCTCCGCCCGCGACGATGCTGTCCGCGGCTTTGAGCTTGCCGGCGACGCCGGCCGCGATTGCGACCGCGGCGGCTCCCTTCAGAAAATCACGACGATCCATAGAGGCCTCCCTCCGTATTACAGTTCTTATAACAATAGCACGGCGGGGTGTTTTTACAAGAAAAATCGAAGCGAAAACTTGAGAAAAGGCGGTTCCGGGAGTATAGTATGCCACTCGTATTTTTATTCAGCAACCGAAACAGGACGCATTCTATGCCTTATCTGCGAAGCGCCGCAACTTCCCTGCTTTTGCTCACGTTTCTCCTTTTTGCCGGGTGCGGCGACAACACAGCGAAGACGGTCGACCGGATCGAAGTCGCCGGGGCGGACCAGTGTGCATTGCCGGGTGAAGAATTTTCTCAGCCGCTCAAAATCGAACTTCTCGGGCCGCTGGTTCCGGGGATGCTGGGCGGCAAAGGGGAGCGCGCCCCGGTGGCGGGGTGCGCCGTTGCTTTTCAGGCGGCGGAAGGCTCGGATTTGACTGTCGAACCCGCGACGGCCGTCACCGACGGCGGCGGCGGAGCCGTGGTCCGGGTCCGGGCCGGGCGCGGGGTCGGCGACCAATACCTCAAAATCGTTCCGGCGGACGGCAAAGAAAAGAGCGCTCTTGTCCGTTTCATCACCGGCATGAAGATCGAAGGGGCCAACCAGCAGGTCGGCACCGGCGGAACAGCGCCGGATCCGCTCCGGGTGACGCTGCGGAAGGCGGACGGTTCGCCCGCAAAGGGGATTCCGGTCGATTTCCGGATGCTCTCCACGGCGGAGGGGGTAAAATCCAGCGCCCGGATTTCATCTCCCACTGTCCGCACCGACGGCGACGGCGTCGCCGAGACTGTGGTTTCGGTGGGCGATAAAAACGGCGTTTACAATGTCGGGATCGACGTTGTGGCGCCCGACCAGGGATTCGTCGTCAAAACCCGGGCGGTCGAATTCTACGGATTCAGCCTGGTTGCGGTCGTTATCGGCGTGCTGGGCGGGCTGGCGCTCTTTGTCTTCGGCATGGAGCTGATGAGCGACGGAATCCAGAAGGTCGCCGGCGAAAACATGAAGAAGGTGCTGCAGTTCTTCGCCCGCAACGGGGTGGTGGCGGTGCTGGCGGGAACGTTCGTGACCGCGATCATTCAATCTTCGAGCGCGACGACGGTGATGGTGATCGGCTTCATCAACGCGGGCTTGCTGAACCTGTCGCAATCGATCGGAATTATTTTCGGCGCCAACATCGGAACGACGGTGACGGCGCAGATCATCTCCTTCAACTTGAGCGGCCTGGCGCTGCCGGCGATTGCGGTCGGTTTTGCGCTCACGCTTTCCAAGCGGCAGATGGTCAAGGGGTGGGGACTCGGCGTTCTCGGGTTCGGATTGCTTTTCTTCGGCATGGGGTTGATGTCCGACGAACTCAAGCTGCTGGGGGATCTCGAGAGTTTCAGGAACGTTTTTCAAAGCTTCAACTGCGCGCCGGTGGGTGGGAACGGCTATATGCCTGTCGGAGCGGTTTTCGGCGCGATGACGATCGGGCTGCTGGCCACGATGCTGATCCAGTCGAGTTCCGCGGCGATGGGGATCGTGCTTGCGCTGGCGGGCAGCGGGCTCATCGACTTTTACACGGCGGTGCCGCTGCTGGTGGGAACCAACATCGGGACGACGGTGACGGCGCAGCTAGCGGCGCTGACTTCCAACCGCGTGGCGAAACAGGCGGCGCTGGCTCATACTTTGTTCAATGTATTCGGCGCGGCGGTGATGCTGGCGCTTTTTTATGTGCCTTATAAGAACACGCCCTGTTTCCTCTATTTCGTCAACGAGATGACGCCGGGCAATGTGTTCGCCGGGCAGAATATGGAGCGGCATATCGCGATGGCGCACACCATGTTCAACGTGACGGTGGTTGTGCTGCTGCTGCCTTTCATCGGGCAATTTGCCCGTTTTTGCGCCTGGCTGCTGCCGATTCCGCCGGATTCCAAGGTGGAGATTCAGCTTCTCAACCGGCATTTGCTGGCGACTCCCTCGGTCGCTCTCAAGCAGACGGTAAGCGCAATCCGCGCGATGGTCGCCGACTCCTGGCAGATGATCGACGAGGCGGTCAACGCGCATTTCATCGGCGGCGACGAGGACAAGAAGAAGCTTGAAACGCTTGCAGCGGCCGAAGAGAAGATCGACGCGATGCAGGCCGAGGTGACCGCTTATCTCGTTCAAATTACCCGGCGTGAGCTTTCCGAGCCGCAGTCGGAGCTGGTTCCGCTTTTGATGCATTGCACCAACGACGCGGAGCGGATTGCCGACCATGCCGAGATCATTCTTCAGCTGTCGGGGCGGCTGTTGAAGACGCGGCGCAAGATTTCGCTCACCGGCAAGAAGGATCTCCGCAAGATGTGGACGGTGCTCGACAACCAGGCGCGGAACGTGATTGCGGCGCTCGGCAGCACCAATCCGGAGCAGGTGAAGCTCGCTTTGCAAGATGTCCGCAAGCTCCGCAAGATGGCGGCGAAACTGGAGGCCGATCACTCCGAGCGTTTGCGCAAGGGCAAGTGCCAGCTGGCCAACGCGGTGATCTTCATTGAAATGCTGGGTGAAATGACCAAGATCGGCGACCGTCTCTCGAATATCGCGGAGCGGACGCCGACGATTCAAAAACATTATATCGAGCTGTAAAACATGCGTACTGTGGAATACGAACGGATTGTTTCGGAGGTGGCGGCTCTTTGCGGGCGTGCCGCGTTCGACCTGCCGGAGGATGTGCTTTGCCGCCTCCGCGAGATGGAACAAAAGGAGACGGGGGAACTCGGCAAAGATTTTTTCCGTCAATATTTCGAGAATGCTTCGATTGCCGCCGAAGAGAGAATGGCGCTCTGTCAGGATACCGGTTTTGCGGTGTACTTCATCGAGTACGGTGAAGAGGTGCGTCTCGACCGCGGCACGATTTACGGGGCGGTGACGGAGGGGACGGCCCGGGGGTACGGGGAACATTTCCTGCGCAAATCGATTGTGAGCGATCCTTTGTTCGACCGGAAGAACAGCAAAGACAACACGCCGCCGGTGATTCATCTGGAGCTTGTTCCGGGGGATCGGATCAAGATTACGCTGGCTCCCAAGGGGGGCGGTTCCGAGAATATGTCGGCCGTCCGCATGCTGAAGCCTTCGGACGGCAGGCAGGGGGTGGTTGATTTCGCGGTGGAAACCGTGAAGAACGCGGGGGGCAATCCCTGCCCGCCGACGGTGGTCGGCATGGGAATCGGCGGGACGTTCGAGAAGGCGGCTTACCTGGCCAAGCGTGCGTTGCTGCGTCCGTTGGGGGAGAGGAATCCCGATCCGCGTTATGCGGAGTTGGAGGATGAAATTTTAGCGAAGATCAATGCGACCAACGTCGGGCCGCAGGGGTTGGGCGGTGCGGTGACCGCGCTTGCGGTTCACATTGAGCATCATCCCTGTCATATTGCAAGTTTGCCGGTGGCGTTGAATCTGAATTGCCATGCGGCGCGCCATGCGGAGGTGACGATATGATTGCGTTGACGACGCCGTTGTTGCCGGAGAAGGTGCGGGAGTTGCGTGCGGGCGACCGGGTGCTGCTTTCGGGTGTGATCTGGACGGGGCGCGACCAGGTGCACAAGCGTCTGGTCGCGTTGCTGGATGCAAAGAAGGAGCTGCCTTGTGATTTGCGGAATCAGGTGATTTACTTTGTGGGCCCTTGCCCGGCGCGTCCGGGGCAGCCGATCGGCAGTGCGGGGCCGACGACGAGCGGGCGGATGGATGCGTATTCGCCGCGGATCATCCGGGACTGCGGTCTGACGGGGATGATCGGCAAGGGTGGGAGAGGGGAGAA
>JAVBSA010000244.1:0-4496 GCA_031556915.1 Victivallis sp. | reverse complement strand
GCGTAGACCATGTCGAAACTTTCGAAAGTCGAGACTTCTCCGGTCGGCGCGCCGCACCGGATTCCGGTGACGGGATCGACGCCGTTGTGAAATACGAGCTCGAGCGGTTTCAGCATATTGATATGTCCGGCCCCGGTGCCGTTGCCCCGGCCGTTGGGAATTATTTCATAACAGCCGGAGATGACGCAGGTGCGGGCCTCTTCCTCCGAACAGCCCATGGAGAGCATCGCGCGCCGGATAGCCTGTTCTCCGAGAAAAACGAGGCTGCTGTGACCGCGCCGGATCATGTCAAACGCTTTATCGAGAAACGGTTCCGGCGTGTTCGGCGCGACCTTGATCTGAATTTTCGGCGTCGGGATCGAGAGGGAGTCGTAAACGTCGAGAATGAGATATGAGAGCTCGTTGATTCCGCTTTTCCCGTCCGCCTCCGTGCCGCCGAGGTAGAAGGGGTGGCCCCAGTAATTGTCGATCGACGCCCACTGCATCAGGAAACAGGCGAACAACTCCCGGAATTGCTCTTCCGTCAGCCGGCCTTCGGCAAGGTCACGCCGGTAGAAGGGGAGGAGCATCCGGTCGAGATTGCCGAGGGAACGCACCTGAAAGCGGTCGATGTGTTCGCCGATCACGAAGTAGAGATAGATCAACTGAAGCGCCTCATAACTGTTTTGCGGAGCGCCGCGCATCAGGGAGGCGAGACACTCCTTTCCTGCCGGATCGGTTGCGGCGTTGTGGAAACGCTCCAGCAATGCGAGAATCGCCGAATAGGTAATTTCAATCCCGTCGAAGTAGGCGCTTGGACCGGTTGTTTCCCGGAACCGCCGGGCGCGGTCGCGCAAGCCGGGGAAGCCGAGCGCGAATACCGCGGCCCAATCCGGTACGGAGTGGTCGAAATCGGCCCATATGTTCGCCGCTCCGGAGTTGTTCAGACCATCAAGCAACTCTCTGGTTTTCAGTTTGTTTTCGAAAATTTCCCAACGCCATTTTTCCATCAGCGGGGTCAGGGGGCGGTCGTTGCGGTTCCAGCAGCCGAAGGTCACGAACCAATCTTGCGGACTCGCGTCGATCCGCACGTGACGGCAGACATAGGCGAACGCCTTCGCCTTGACGACTTCGTGCGGTTCGTCTTTCAGCTCTTCCGCCAGCCGGAGGATATTTTGTTTGAGCGTTTCGTTGTTTTCGCCCGAAGCGGGCGGGCACATGTCCTCCCGGAATTTCCGTTCCAGATAGGGGCGGTTCTGTTGAAAAGTGCCGGATTTCATGATATCTCTCCGCAATTTGTTGTTTTATGATAGTCTGACTGTTATATTATACTTGAATCGAGGAGTTTTGAGAATGGCGTTTCTTTGCAAAAAGATGTACTTTTATGGCAGTTGAAGTCAGGAACGATTTGTTGCGCCTTCATGCGCAGCTGCATTTGAAGCTGATTCACGCGGCAATTGGAACATTCCCGTGTCACACGGAGAAGGCTTCGCTGCCGCTGAACCGGCTGCTGCTGGTGTTTGCCGATTCCGGGCGGGACGACAGTTTCCTGCGCGACTCCGCCACCGGGGAACTGCTGCCGATGCGGCGGAACTGCGGTTACTTCATTCCCTGCGGCCATGAGATCGACCAGCATCAGACGGAGGAGCTGCATTTTGTTTCGTTCCAGTTCACGCTTGATTTGTTTTACGGCTTCGACATCATGGCCAAATACCCGGCGTGCCGGGTGATTCATTCGCCCGAACTGATCGCCGAGGCGCAGCAGCTGATCCGGCGGCGGGATGCCCCGGCGGCGCTCTGCCGCCTCAACGGGATCATCTACGGTCTCTGTACGCAGTTTTTATCGGAGAAACCGGGAATCCTGGACGTCGAACTCAAAAACCGGAACCGTTACGAACCGTTGCTGGAATACGTGGAGAAACAGGGCGACGCCCTGACCACGGTCGGAATGCTGGCGGAGATGAACGACATGCGGCAGGATGTCTTCTCAAGAAAATTCACCGCCGAGATGGGTTTGTCGCCCAAGGAATTCATCACGCGTGTCCTGGTGCGCAAAGCCTCGCAACTGCTGGCCGACCCGAAGCGGCGGATCAGGGAAGTGGCAAAACAGCTCAATTTCAGTTCGGAGTATTATTTCTCCCGCTTCTTCAAGCAGCATACCGGCCTGTCGCCGAGAGAGTTCCGGCAAACAAACGCAAGGTCATGACCGGTCGGCCCCGCGAAGACGCAGTTTCTGGTTGACGCTGCGGGGAGAATCGGGAATGGTGAACTCGATCAGGCCGAGGCGGCGCAATTCGGCAAGAGAGTGTTTGAAATTTCCGTTTGCGGGATGAAGTTGCAATTGTGCCGCGATTTCCCGGGAATTGAGTTCCCGCGCCTCCAGGCAGCGGAGAATCCGCCGTTGTGTTCCGGAATATACATAGGCTGAATCATGTGCTGAAATCTGTGCGGTGCTTTCCCGGAGCGCCAGCCGCATCGGACTCCGGGCGTCGGGGGGGAGCTCCCCGGTTTCCCACTAGTGCTCGAGCATCTCCAGTAAATTGACGGCGAGCGCGGGGTAATCGATCCCGACCGTCGTCCGGGGGGGATTCATGAATTCCGAAACCCCGGGCCACTCACCCTCGATCAACGATACGTCCAGCGGGATTCGGAACCCGGATTTCTGCAGGGCGGAGGCGATCCTGAGACCGAAGATATCGCCGGGGCTGATCAGCGCCGTGTATCCGGACCGGATCGCGCCGCAGACCTTGCGCGAAATCTCTTCTTCCGTAGCTCTGAAGTCAGGAAAAATTCCGTACTCCTCCGGATGTTCGACGCCGCTTTCCCGCAGGCCTGCCGCAAACCCCTCCCAGCGGCGCGAGAGCTTGGCAAGTTCATTGCGCCGCCCCTCCAGAGAAACGAATCCGATGCGGCTGTGTCCCAACTTGCGCAGATGCCGGACCGCTTCAAGGCAGGCGGAGTAACCGTCGAGAATCACGGCGCCGACCCCGTTCAGGCGGTTGGAGGGCGCGTTGACCCGGATCAGCGGCAGAGTGAAGTTGCTCTCCCAGAACCTGACGTTTTCCGTGTCTCCGGTCAGGTCGATTCCGCCGCAGAGCAAGGTGTCGCCGAGGAGCGGCAAACTCTCGTCCCAGACGATTTTCATCTGATAACCCCGGCGGGGCAGTTCGGTTCCGAGCGCCATCAGTGACTCCGCGGGGTAACCGCGCAACGGATTCTTCCGGTGATGAAGCAAAATGCAGACGCCTTTCCCGGCGGAACGCCCGGAGAGATCGTAATTCAATTTTCGCGCCCATTCGATCACCTTCCGGCGGGTTTCCGGGTGAACCAGCGGGCTTTCATTGGCGACCCGTGAAACGGTCGCCTGGGAGACTCCGGCGGCGCGGGCGAGTTGTCGGGCGGATATTTTCTTCATGAAAAATACTATATCTTCCCCGCTGCCGGAATACAATTGTTGATTCATTTTATTTCATCGATTTGACGCCGGGCCTATTGTGCCTGTTGTTTTTTTTGCTATAATAATTGGCAGGGAAGACAAAACGGAGAAAGATAAAATGGAACAAATGAAGGGAGTCAACTTCGGCTTTATGGCACGGAGGGGATTTTATTCGAGCGGATCCGGCCGGGAAGAAATCGACCGGATCTGCGACGCGGGCGTCAGCCATGTGGCGCTGATCGTCGAGATGATGCAGGAGTCTTACGCAAGTACCCGCGTTTTCGGGGATTACGAATATACGGCTTCGGATGTCGAGCTGGTTGAGGCGATCCGCCGCTTTCACGCGGCGGGCGTCAACGTTATGCTGAAACCCATGGTGGAATGCCGCGACAGCATCTGGCGGGGCCGGATCGATTTCCCGCCCCGGATGGAGATGATCGCCGGAATCGTCACCGATTACGCGGCGCCCTGGTTCGAGAGTTACGGCCGCGCCATCTGCCATTATGCCCGGCTGGCGGAAGAAAACAGCGTGGAACTCTTCTGTATCGGCTGCGAGCTGGCCGGGCTGGAGAAACAGGAAAAGCACTGGGCCGAACTGGTCGGCAGGGTGCGCGGCTGTTATTCCGGGCTGCTGACCTATAACTGCAATCAATACACATACCGGGATTTCGGTTTTATCCGCACCTGGTACCGGCGGCTTGATCTGCTGGGACTGAGTTTCTATACCGGCGTCGGTTTGAACCGGCCGACCGCGGCGGAGGTGGCCGGCGAACTGCGGCCCGCCGTCGAACTGCTCGGCGAACTTGCGGAGGAGCTCGCGCTGCCGCTTTTCTTCGCCGAGACCGTCGCCCGTTCCGTGGAGTGCGGCGCCCGGGAACCCTGGCGGTACGAGACTGACGGCGACTACGACGGTGAAGTACAGAGAAACTATATGGCGGGGGTGCTCGAAGCCTTCGCTCCGCACCCTTGGTGGAAGGGATTTCTATGGTGGAAATGGGACGAACATCAGGCCCGTCCCCATTATCATACCGAAGCGGGCGACACCGGTTTCACCATTCGCCGGAAACCCGCGGAACGGGTG